>JAPKZM010000226.1 GCA_026393775.1 Candidatus Aminicenantota bacterium | reverse complement strand
GATGATGATGACGCCGACTTGCGGCTGGATGGATGTCTATGAATTCTGGTACGGCCCCACGGGAATCGAGTTTCCAGAAGAGGACAGATGGGAGCACTCTAACAACCGCAAGCAGATTTTAGCGGCCTGGGGAGGCGCCGGATTCACTTATCGCGTCATCATCTACCCGGTCGGGCTGCTTGGCCTGCGTCCCGGGCAGACGATCGCCGTGTGCGGATGGGACGAATGCGACAGCCTGCAATACCCGAATAAGCACGCGACATTCGACGTGCTGGGCCCGGCCGGGCTGGGAAACCGCGTGGTCATCCGGCTGCCGGATTGAATGCTCTGGACTCAATGCCCCCAAGGATCGATTTTCCTTTAATTCAAGACCTGACCTTTGAATCCGCGCCGCGGGCCGGGATTTAAAAAACAATGCGGGTGGTTTATAATACTCAGGGGGGATAATCAGGAGCCATGTTTGCACAAGCATTCAAAAACGGTGATGGCGTCTTTTGGAAAGATGCCGGCTGCACCCCTGAGCTTGATACCAGCGAGCCATCATGGAGTTGAACCGATGACCCGCTGCCAAATTTGCGGAGCCGTAATCAAGGACGATATGAAATTCTGCGTCACCTGTACCATAAACCGCGCTCATTCCCAGGCGATGAAAAAAAATCCCCATATGAATTCCGGCAAGGGGAATAACCCCGACGTCGTTGTTTGCTTTGTCTGCGGAGAACGCCTGGGAGCGAGCGTCAAAAAATGTGAAAAGTGCGGGACGCTCAAGCAAGATTATTCCAAGGTATTGAAATGGTATCTGAAATCCGCCAAGGACGGCGACGATTGCGCCCAGGAACGATTGGGAGATTTGTATTTGAAGGGGATCGGGACCGATCGGGATTACAAAAAAGCATTGGCATGGTATCTCAAATCAGCCGAACAAGGCAACGATACCGGCAAAGCGCAATTGGGCTACATGTATGAGCAAAGCCTGGGAGTCGATCAGGATTACCAGAAAGCTCTTGCCTTGTACCGCGAATCGGCCGAAGCAGGCAATGCTCTTGGACAGGCTAGATTGGGCGACATGTATTACCGGGGAATCGGGATAGGGAAGGATTATGAAAAAGCGTTTGAATATTTTCAGGCGTCGGCTGTCAAGGGCAATGATCACAGCCAGGCAAAACTGGGAGACATGTATCTGCTCGGTTTGGGAGTCAAGACGGATTATCGGAAGGCTTTGAAATTTTATCAGGAATCGGCTGGACAGGGAAATGGCCATAGCCAGGCGCAATTGGGCGGCATGTATTTGCATGGAGTAGCAATCGATCGGGATTACCGGAAGGCGCTGGAATGGTATCAGAAATCGGTCGAGCAGGGCAACGATGCGGCACAAGCCAATTTGGGACACATGGTTGAGAAAGGCCTGGGCGTTGACAAAGATTTGCAGAAAGCGCTGGAATTGTATAAAAAATCAGCCGGCCAAGGCAATGCTCTTGGGCAAGCCAGATTGGGAAACATGTATCTGAACGGATTGGGCGTTGAACAAGATCCGCAAAAAGCATTTAAATGCTTCCAGAAATCGGTTGAACGAGACAATGACTTGGCTCAACTCAGATTGGGAACCATGTACAGCGAGGGAAACGGAGTTGAGCGAGATTTTAAAAAAGGATTCGAATTGATTCAGAAATCGGCAAAACAAGGCAATACCCAGGCGCAACTCCTATTAGGGGGGATGTACAAGGACGGAAAGGGGGTTCAGCAGGACAACAAGAAAGCGTTTGCCTGGATTCAGAAGTCGGCCAAGCAAGGCAATATGATTGCCCAAAACGATCTGGGTTATTTGTATGAGCAGGGATTGGGGGTGGACCGGGATTTTCAGAAAGCGCGCGAGTGGTATCTCAAAGCGGCCGAAAAAGGCTTGGCTGCGGCTCAAGTATGTTTGGGCAATATATATAGAGACGGTCTTGGCGTCGAGGAAAATATCAATGAGGCAAAAAAGTGGTATGTAAAAGCGGCTGAAAAAGGCAATGAAAAAGCGAAATCTGAATTATTAAATATAGAACTTGAAGCGGATCCGAAAAAGAAATTAAAGAACAAAATAGCCGCATCGTTCAAAGGAGATGCCAAGGCAATGGCGGAAGTCGCGAATATGTATCTCATGGGAATCGGTGTCGAACCCAGCGAAGAAAACGCCCTGGAATGGTTTAAAAAAGCCTTTGAACATGGAAATGTATCCGTGCGCGGAAAACTGCTGCACGTGCAGCGGTCGATCGCTGCCCAGCGCGAAGCAGAGAATAAGATCCCTGAAAGAACGAGCCAAATGGCTGTTCCAGTCCAAAGCGTACAAAAAAAGAAGCCGCATGCCGCCAGAACCTTGTTTTTTCCATTTTCTGTAATTGGGATAATCGCTTTAGCGCTGGCCATCATTTTATTCAACGCCATTAAAAAACCGGGGAGCCCGGATAATGAACGCCCGTCGATAGTCCCGGAAATCGCAGAAGCCCCCCAACCCAAAACTGAACTGGCTGCCCCTGCCATTCCGGAGACCAGCCCCGAAATGACCGGGGAAATAAAGAAGGATAAATCCACCCTTAAGCGAAAGGAAAAAAAATCCTTTAAAATTGCCGAAGCGGGCCCTGTCGCCATCAAGCTCGAACCGGTTGCGGCCGTATTGAGGCGGGAGTACAAGTCTCTGAACGAACAGGAAATTTCCGCGATGCTGGGCAGCAAGAATATTTTTGATGCGCAAAGGAATCCCAGCGGGAATTTCAGGCATCAGTATGAGATAAGAAATGTCGCGGGATTACGCTTGATTTTTGATCGCGCCACCAAGTTGGTCTGGATGAGGCAACAGAATCTGGTCAAGATGAACTTGGAAAAAATCAACAATTGGATCGCATCCCTGAACCATGTCGAGTATGGAGGCATCAGCGACTGGCGCCTGCCGACGGTCGAGGAAGCGGCGTCCCTTCTAGAAAAGAATCCGCATGATAAAAAAATATTCTTGGATGCCATTTTTGGCGAAGACATCCAATCGATTTGGACAGGAGACAGCTTCACGGAATCCAAGTCCTGGATCATCGACTTTCGAAATGGCTTGATCGATTATGCAAAAAACAAGAACCGTCTGCCGGTATTGATGGTCAGCTCCAACGTAAACTCACTATGATTTGATACATAAACTGATGCGATCTGTCCTGAAAAGAGGACAATTCGAGCTAAAAAAGTTGGCAACAATGTTGCATGATAATGGCGGAGGTATACTATGAAACGAATACTAGTCATTGCATCCGTCATCGGCTTATTCATGCTCTCTACTTTGGATCTCCAGGCCCATCAAAGAAGAAATGGCCTGCCGCGGATCGTCCGCGGCGGAATTGCCATTGCCATTCTCGGCCACATCATAGCGCATAATAACCATCACAATTATGCCCGATACGATCGTCAGCAAGAGCGGCAGATCGCCAAGGAAATTCGCAAAAACGAAAAACACATCTGGAAACTGGAAAAAAGAATAAATAAACTCGAGCGCCACCACGGCGACTATGGAGAGATCCGCGAACTGGAACGAGAGATCGAATGGCTGCAAAGACGCAACGATGATCTGCGCAACCGATCGATATGGTAAAATCAATCCGATGTAGAAGCGAGGTGAAACATGAAAATCAGGGTCTTGGTCATGCTGGTTTTGATTTTGTGCCTGCTGTTTTTTTCCTTGTCGTGCAAAAAAGACGAAGAAATCTATAAGATCTACCGGGGATCAGGAACCATTTCCTACAACATCTCATTGGATGAGACTTTCTTTGAAATCGAATTCGGCGTGACAAGCACTAACAATGTCGACGCCAGGATCACGTCCTGGAAACTCGTCTTTAAATCCGGGGAAACGCAGCTCTTGGAAATAAACAGCGATAATTACCAAAACTATGCCCCTTTCCTCAATTGCCCGGATATCATGCACTTCGATGCTGGAGAGTTCACTTTGGGAAGCGTTGACCCAGGCGACTTGGCGAACAGCCAGCCCTGCCAGGGGAAAGTTTTTCCCGCGGCCGCCCCGGACTATATGTATGTCTCCGTGACCCTCACCGACACCAATGGCAAGGTGGAGACCGCCGAGCAACGACTCCCAGCTTACTACTCCAGCCACCAGTAGGGTTCACGTTGGAGCCTGACCTGGTTGAACCTGGCCTGGGCCGCTTCTAGTTTTGTGGCCGACCTAAGTCACCGATTATCTTATATGCGGATGTGAAATCCCGCCGAAAATTCAAATGATGTGTAGCCGGCGTTAATATAGGTATAGCCGCTCAGGTTCTCTATTCCCACTTCGGCGTGAATCCCGAGCGAAATCTTGTCGGCGAGAATTTTCTCCAGGTTGTATTCAATGCCGCCGCCGGCGCCGATCAGCAGTCCCGTTTCATCTGCCGTTCCATATTCCTCAACTTTTTCGGCCCCGACCAACCCATAGCCGTAGATATTCGCTTTTTCCAGCTCGATAAACCTGAAAAGCCCACGAAAGCCGTAAGCCTGCCTGTCCCCGATCAATCCATACAATCCTTCCACTGCCAGTTTCGGAGCCAGTTCGTACATGACGCTGAGCCCCCAGCAATTCCAGGTAATACGCTGAAAGCCGATGCCATAGCGTCCATGGGGATAATTATTATTGCTGTCACTCACCGAAAACAGGGATTGACAAAAAATCAGCACGAAAGCCAATAAAATGAACAGCGATTTCTTCCTCATCCGCCCTCCTTTTCCAAGTCGATTGCTTGCTTGAAAAGACACTGCCGGGAAAATCGATTTTACCAGTGGCCTGATTTTACAACAAGGATGGCGGGAATACAAGCGCACGCATGCTGGGTCAGTGGGCCAATAAATTCTAAAAATCCAAAAAACCGTCCTGGCCGCAATGAAAATTTATTTTGGGGAAATTGTGGACGTTCGATCAAACCGGGGCCGGCGGCGTGGCTGGCGGCTCGGGGAGGCCGCGGCTGACGCGGTGCCAGCAGCCGCCGAGGGCCGCCGCCAGCAGCGGGTAAAGCCTCAGCGGCAGGGTGCCGCTGACCGGAGCGGCCAGGCTGAGCAGGGCCGATGCCGCGCCCTTGGTCGAGCGATAGATCAAGGCGTCGATGGTCAGCTTGGCCCGGTAGCGGGCGGTGAAGGGCAGGGGGATGTAGAGGACTTCCTTGGCGGCGCGAAAGACCGAGTAGTCGACCGTTTTGGATAAGAAGAAGGCCGCCCCCAGCACGGGCAGCAGGGGAAAGAAGACGCCGGCCAGGGCGGCGGCGCCGTAGAGCAGCGGGATGGCGGCATGGATGCGGCGCAGCGGGAAACGGCGCAGCAGCCAGGGGCACAGCCCCAGCTGCAGAATGAAGGCCACCGCGTTGACACCGCCCCAGAAGAAGCCGAGAAAGGCGGTGCGCGGGTCCTGCAGCGGCATGGCCAGCTGCAGGCTGCGGTGGAAGGCGATGTCGAACAGCACCGACAGGGACTGGGCGGCGGCGACCATCAGGGCCAGCCGGCCCAGGGTGGGATCGGCCCGCAGCAGGTCCCAGGCGAAGTGGTCGGCGAGCCGGACCGGCTGCCGGTCGACGGCCGTGCGTTCCTGCCTGGCCAGGCGAAAGGCCAGCCGGCTGACCAGGACCGCGGTAGCGGTCAGCGCGGCGGCGCCAAGGACGACCCGTTCCGAGCCGATCCGCTCCGACAGGAAGCCGGTAAGCAAACCGCCAGAGACCGAACCCATGGTCGAAAAGGCGATGATCGGGCCGTTCCAGCGCTTGCCGTCAGCGGTCGAGAACTGGCTGTTGATGAAGGCCCAGCTCTGCTCGACGATGAGGACGATGTAGGCCTGGGCAAAGACGTAGAGCAGGAAGGCGCTGCCGGGAACGTGGCGGCGGGCGGCAACGGCGGCCGCGGCCAGCACCAGCCCCGAAGCGATCAGCGTGATGGCGTAGGTGGCGGCGGGACCGAAGCGGCGCAGCAGCCAGCTGACCAAAAAAGTGAGGGCGATCATGACCAGCGGCACCAGCATCAGCGCCTCGGGCAGGCGGGCGGCCGAATGGTGGGCCAGGAACACCGACGAGGCGGCCGAGCGGACCATCTCGTAGCCCATCAGGGCCAGGGTGGCGGCGGCGGTGATGGCCATCACCGGTTTGGCCGGCGATGGGCAGCACAAACCATCCGCCGACTTTGGCGGATCTGGTTTGTCTGTCCCCCTTGGGGAAACAAGCTTCGGATCTGAAACAGCGGTCACGAGCGCTCCTGTTTTTCAACGAATCCGGAAGTTCGATTGTATTCCAGCCGCTTGCGAATGACAAGGGGACGACAGGGATGGTGCGGCCGGCTATTAGTGTCAGGTTTTTCATTATAACATTTGTTCTGATGAAGAAGTTATTGTTCAGTCCAATACGCATCGACATCAGACAGCCGAAGCGCTATCATATTACAAGAAATTCGGAAACCGAATCAGGAGGATCTGAGAAATGAAAAAAGGTTACCTGCGATTTTTTGCCGTGAGCTTCGTTTTCCTGTGTGTCGCGATCGTGTTTTACACTCAAGGCGGAGTGTCTTTGGGAAAATTTCTTTTGTTTTTTTTCAGCGGTGCAGCTTCGGGAGCCAACCTGGTCCAGGGAATCGTCAGTTGGCGCAAAGCCAAGAACTAAAATCAGGATCTCCGCGGTCGCGTCTCGACATTGAACTTTGGCTGTGGAATATCCTGTTAATCAGGAATTGTCCTGTTTTTCAGGTGAATTTTTCAGCAGGGAAACAGCTTGCTTTAGTTAAGCGCAGGCTTTGAAGCCCCGGCTTCCCGCAATTCAGGCTGTTTTCCGGAGCGGGAGTCAATTCCCTGAGATTCTGCGAGCGGGGAAAGATTCTGGCATAAAAAATGCAACAAAAAAGAGACGGGAGGGGTGAATCATGAAAAAGCTGCAAACAAAATTGTTTGTCTTTCTGATCGCGGCGCTTCTGTTCCAGGCTTGCGCCCTCGTGCCGCTCACCGGAAGGCGGCAGCTCTCGCTCGTCTCGGATACTGAAATGCTTTCCATGAGTTACGCCCAGTACGACGAGTTCCAGAAGGAAAACAGGATGAGTTCCAACTGGGCCGCTACGAATGAAGTGAAATATGTCGGCAGGAACATCCAGAATGCCGTGACAACCTATTTTGCCCGCAACAACATGTCCCAGGGCCTTAACGGTTACGCCTGGGAATTCAACCTCGTTGAAAGCAAGGAAGCCAACGCCTGGTGCATGCCGGGAGGAAAAGTGATGGTCTATTCCGGCATCCTGCCGCTGGCGCAGAACGAAACCGGCCTCGCCGTTGTCATGGGACACGAGATCGCCCACGCCGTGGCCAAGCACAGCAACGAGCGGATGAGCCAGGCGCTGGTTGCCAATCTGGGCGGGCAGATGCTCGCTCAAGCCATCAAACAGAAACCCCAGCAGACCCAGCAGATCTGGATGGGCCTTTTCGGCGTCGGGGTCCAGCTGGGCGCGGTCCTGCCCTACAACCGTCTCCAGGAGAGCGAAGCCGACCGCCTGGGGCTGATCTTCATGGCCATGGCCGGGTACGACCCCCGTAGCGCCATCGGATTCTGGCAGCGCATGGCCCAGAAAGCGGGGGCGCAGCCGCCGGAGTTCCTGAGCACGCATCCCACCGACAAGAAGCGGATATCGAAAATCATAGCGGCGATGCCGGAAGCATTGAAGTATTACAAGAAATAGAAAGGCAAAAAAGGAGGGTAACAAAATGAGTAGATTCAGACTGACAAAGAGCTTGGGGATGATCCTGCTGGGCATCTGGCTTATCATGACCGGGCTGATTCCATTGCTCAATTTGAGTTTTGAAGGTCTGCCACTGATCATGTCGATCCTGGCCGTCGTGTCCGGTATTTTAATCCTGCTCGGCCGTTAGGGAGGCATTGGGGCCAGGTCTTTCTTTATTCCATTTGATTTAATAAGTTAAAAGCATGGCCAGGCCTATACGCATCGGGTTCCCCGTTGCGGTGTACCTAATCACTGCCCGGGATAATGATCCGGACTATTGACATTTTTGAGCAATATTCTCAAAATGCTAGTATCACTATACCGAGGCTTTGCCGAGGTATCTAGTGATACTAGCACTATACCGAGGTTTTGCCGAGGTATCTAGTGATACTATCACTATACCGAGGTTTTGCCGAGGCATCTAGTGATGCTAGGAGGATCGCATGAAGTTGTTGAAATTCCGGCACTATGTTGTCTTCATTTCGCTGCTAGCGGTCTTGGCCATTCCCGCCAGGGCAGCCTATGGCGCCAAAACGGGTTTCAAACCAGGCTTTTCCCTGCGCCTCTATGGAGGCTTGAACTACTTGAAAGGCGGGGATCTGAACACCGGGCTGAAGGGTTTTGCTGATTCCGCCATCTATGAATTCGCAAACAGCGGTTATTCCCATTCCGGGGACTACCAGGATATGAACTGGGGGGCGGAAGCGGGCGGAGAGCTGGTTTACCAGTTCAGCCGCTATCTCGGCCTGGGGGTCGGGGTCGGCTACAGCCAGGCTTCAAAAAGCAGCGCCGTCACCCTGATGGGCTCCGACACGGTTAAATTTATCTTCAACCCCAAGGCGAGCGCCATTCCGATCAAAGTCGAGTTGATTTTCTTCCTGCCCCTCAGCGACGCCTTCAGGATTTCGTTGAGCGCCGGGCCGGAGTATTACCTGGCTTCCGTGCGCGCCGATATTCGCCGCGAATACCCCGCCTCGTGGAGCGAGTGGAACCAGGAAGCGGACGGGCAAACGGTCGGTTTCCAGGGAGGGATCGCTCTCGAGATCCGGCTGTCGCGCCGAATTTCCTTGCTCATTGAAGGAAAGGGGCGGTACGCCAAAATAAAGGAGTTCAAAGGGACGAACATTTTCAGCACAAGTTCCGGATATCAGGAAAAACAAGAGGGGACGCTCTATTATTGGACGGATAATTACACTTTCAAGCCGTTTCCCGTTATTTTCGTAGAATCGAGCTTCCCTTCCGAGCCCTGGCAGCAGGATGTCAGAAAAGCGGAGGTTGACTTCTCCGGCGGCAGTATCCGCGGCGGAATCGTATTCAGGTTCTGAAGCGAAACAAGCATTGGGGTCAAGTCATTCATTATTCATAGTACGACAAAGCCAATGGAAATGAAAGCCCTGGCCCCAATTTCAAAAAAGGAGATCCGAATGACTGTAACAACAGTAATTAAAGTGCTTAAGGAAGTCACTCAGTGGGGGCCGATAATCGCCCAAGCCGGTAAAAAAATTTATGACAATACGAAAGGGATGTTTGGAAATAGGAGCTTACTGAAAAAAACTTCAATAGCGATCACCCTGCAGGAATTGGATAAAAAGGTTTCTCAACTTGAACAAAATGATTTGGACCAGACAAAACTGCTTGCTGAAATGGCGCAGCAAACGGATAATTTGTCAAAATTAGCCAACGTATTGGTGACGAGGATCAGGTACGCGACTGGTTTTGCGGGCATTTCCCTGCTTATTTCAATTTATTTGCTCATACGAAATTTATCTTGACAGCGGCGTCGAGGTCAGGTCTTTCTTTAAACAATTGATCTTTGTCGAGCGATCGCGGGGTACAGCGGATTTGCCTGATCGCTCACGAAAATAGCTCAATCCTGACCGAACCGTCCAGGAGTTCGAATTTTTCCACCCGCATCCCCCGCACTTTGCCTTGCAGGGCGCGGTTCAGGTCGATGAACAGCGACTTGCCCTCGCGGCGGATGAACGGGTAGGCGCGAATGGCGTCGTCGATCAACGGATCGACCTTGCCCATGGAATCGGCAAGCTTGAAGGCCCAGTTGTTCGATGCGAAGTTCAATTTCAGGATGCCGTTGAGAAATGACTCCCGGCGCACCAGGATGCCGATGCCGCCGCTGACCGTGACCCGCAGGCCATCCGCTTCGGGCTTTATGTTTTTGATGCTCTCCGGCAGCATGGCGTTTGCCCCCAGGATATTCATTGCCTCGGCGATCGAAAAATTCAATGTGGCCATGGTTGCCTCGTTGCTTGCATTGTAAAAGCAAGGCCGGGAAATAGCAACCGGAAAAAACAGCGATCATTTTCATATTTTCATGATCCCTGTTTGTTGAATAGAATAAATCATTCTTTGGTAGTATACTGATAGCAGAAGTTTTTCGCAGATGTCCAAAATGCAGAAAAGAAGGGCACATGAATAGTTCCATAATGTGTTTTCTGCCTGCGACAAACTGGGGGCAGAAGTGATCGGGAAGACGGTTTTACATTATCGAATCATTTCTCGACTGGGCGCCGGTGGAATGGGAGTCGTCTATAAAGCCGAAGACCTGAAACTGCTGCGCATGGTCGCTTTGAAATTCCTGCCAAAGGAAGCCACCCGCGACCCGGAAATCAAGCGACGTTTTCTCAATGAGGCGCGGGCCGCGTCGGCCCTTGATCACCCAAACATCTGTTCCGTCCACGAGATCAACGAGACCCGCGACGGCATGGTGTTCATGGTTATGCCTTGCTACATTGGCCAGACTCTGAATGAAAGAATCCGCCAGGGGCCATTGCCCGTTCCCGAAGCGCTGCGCATCGCCATGCAAACCGCTGAAGGGCTGGCCCAGGCGCACCAAAAAGGAATCATTCACCGCGACATCAAACCGGGCAACATCGTGCTCTGCCAAGACGGCTTGGTCAAGATCCTTGACTTCGGCCTGGCCAAGCTGGCCGACGGTTCGGTTCTGACCCGGGAGGGAACGCTGTTGGGTACGGTCGCCTATATGTCCCCGGAGCAGACCTGGGGAAAACCGGTCGACCGCCGTACGGACATCTGGTCCCTGGGTGTCGTCCTGTACGAGATGCTGGCCGGGCGCCCCCCATTTGCCGGCGAATATCCGCAGTCAATCATTTATGGAATCCAAAATGAAACCCCGGCTCCCATGACCTCGTTGCGAACCGGTGTACCGCTGCAGCTGGAACACACCCTGGACAAAACCCTGGCCAAAGCGATGGCCGAGCGCTATCAGTCCCTGGACGATCTGCTGGTGGATCTGCGGGCGATCGAAAAAACGCTGCCGCCCCATGAGCCCGCAGCCGTTTCCCTCCCTGCCCCGGGATTGAGCCCGCCTGCCTCCCGGACAGAGGCGTTGAAGCATCCGGTCGGACGGCTGCGCCGCCGGCTGACCCTGGCCGCGGGATCGGTTGCGGTCATGATGCTCGCTGCCCTGGTTTGGTTTCAACCGTGGCGGAGCCAGGAGGCTGAACATGGGAAAACCAGCCCGGCGACCGGTCTCCTCGCCCCCAAAAAGGCATCGGCAAACAAGGAGGCGAACGAATATTTGGATAGAGGACTGTTTTTCATGACTTCGCAATTGGACCTGCCGCGGGCCAGGCAGATGCTGGAACGCGCCTTGGCGCTCGACGCCACGTTCGCCGAGGCCCGGGCGTGGTACGGGTTTACTTCCTTGCTGATGATCGACACCGGCAAATCCAATGATTCCAAATGGATCTATAAAGCCGAGGAAGAACTGCGACAAGCCCTGAAAGATAATCCGAATTCAGCCCGGGCTCATTCGGCACTGGCCGCGGTCTATTTCTATTCAGGTCGAAAAGAGCTGGAACGGAAGGAAGCCGAAAAGGCATTGGAACTATCCCCAGATGACATGGACGCGAAAAACTGGCTAGGCAACTACTTCTTGTTAAGTGGGGATTACGCCACAGCCCATAAGCTATTCATCAGCATGTTGGAGCGCGATCCGCTGTTTTTCCCTCCGCGCATGAACGTGGGAGAGATTTATCGTCTTCAAGGAAACATCGCGGCGGCGGTCCGAGAGCAGAAAAAGATTCTGGAGCAGGATCCCAATAACATCTACGCGAGTGCAAAATTGGCGAGAGCCTACATCGATGCCAATGACCTGCCCCTGGCGCGGATGACCCTGGAGCGCCTGACGGCGGCCGATCGGCAAAACTATACGATTAAAATTGCTTGGGCGCTGGTACTAATGGCGGAAGGGAAAAATGCCGAAGCGGTTAGGGAAATGGATCCGGAAACCTTGAAGTACGCATTAATAGCCCCCGAGTCAACTCTGGAGGTAGCCGATTTTTATGCACTGGCAGGCAACTCTGCGGCGGCGCTGGAGTGGCTCGAGCGCGCCGTGCGCAACGGCGATGAGCGGTCGGACTGGTTTCAACGCGATCCTTTTTTAAAGAACATTCGCGCTCTCCCCCGTTTCCAGCAGATCCTCGATTCCATCGACCTTCGACGCCGGATGGATTCCGCAAGGAACGGGGCTTGAAACCCGCCGGCACTTGCGGTAAGATAGGGCGGAGGGGAACTCGCACATGAATGACATCAACATCCTGATCGAGGATTTGCGCAAGCTCGTCACCACGCCGGAGATTCCCGACAACGAGCGGTTCCAGGTGGCCTTGAACTGCATGGCTGGTTTCCTCGCCGACGCCTTCGGCGGCGAGAAGGCCGAAGTGGCCATTCTGTGGAAGCGCGGCAAGTCCCTGTCTTTTCTCTGGCCCGATTTTCTGGCCGAGGCCAAGGAAGTGTCGATCCGCTCGAAGCTGCCCATCGCCGCCAAGATCTTCCGCGGCGGCCGTTCGTTCCTCGACAACCAGCTCATGGAGCGGGATCACATGGTCGAATACGAGTTCGTCAAGGAGGCGGATGGCGAGTCGCGCCGGATCTGGAAAATGATCGGCACCGCCGTCGCGGTGGACGGCGAACGGCTGGGAGTGGTGCAGATCTCGCGCAAACGCAGCGCCTACAACGAACCGGGGCCCGACTTCACTCCAGCCGATCTCGACTTGCTGGAGAAGCTGGCCGCCCGCCTGGGGCCGTTCTTGAAGGCGGTCGTCCCGTATTGAACCGGCCCATTCCTTTTGCGGTGTGGCATGGGGAAACGGAAGTTGTCGATTTAAAATTCCTTGGATTTTAATAAATTTTTGGCAGGAGCCGGAAATGGGATTTCTTGAGCCGTATGACCCGAAGGATTTGGCGGCGAAAAAGGATGTTGAAGGCTTGATTCGTTTGGTTTGCGCTTGCCAGGAATCCAGGTATGAAGACTATCTAAGGCAGGCGAAAGAAGCTCTTATAGAAATAGGCGAATCGGGAGTAATCACCGCCATTATTCGCTGCCTTGTTCGCAACCCAACAGGCCCGGGAGTGGCTGATCTCATTGCTGTCTTGTTAAAGCTGGGTGATGCGGCGGTTGAACCTTTCATCGCAGGGCTTGTCAAGAGCCATTTCATTCTCGGTACCTCCATTCATGCCGTCGTTCTGAACAAACTTGCTAAAAACACTCTGAAGGAAATTGGGAATGCGGCCATCGGTCCTCTGATTCAGGTCATGAAAGACGACAGGCACTATAAGATACGCCAATTCGCCGTTGAAACACTTGGCATGATACCGGACGCCAGGCTTCATATCGATTGCATTTGGAATGTTTTAAAAGATGAACCATACTGGATTTCTCAGGCTTGGATTGGCCGCATGATGGCCGATACGGGAGATGCCAAATACTTCGAACCCATTGTCCATTTGATAGATACCGTTCCAGGCGTAGCCATTGATGGCCTGAAAAAGATTGGCATGATAGGTGATGAAAGGGTGATTGAACCAATTATCAAAAAGGTAGAACGCATGAAATGGCTCGAACGGAGAGCCGGAATGCAGGTGGGGTTTGAGCAAGTGCTGGTTGGCATAGGGAAGCCGGCTGAGGTCTACTTAAAAAAAGCATTGAGCAGCAAGAAAAAACACGTCCGCAAATTTGCAGAGAAAGTTTTAGGGGAGATATCTGTATTGACCAGCCGCCCGATTTGCCGCGGAGGTCGAAATGGAAACTGAGGAAAAAGGTAGCATCGCGTCGGCGCTGGCCCGGCAGGCGGTGGCGGAAGGCGAAGGCGCGTTGAAGGTCATCGTGGCCCCCGACGGGGACCTGGCCGGAATGGTGTTCACGCTGCTGACCAGGGTTCACCAGGTTTCAAAGGACAAGATCACGCAGATCGGTCATTCGTGCAGCGACCAACAGATCGACCAATTGCTCAAGCAAAAATGCCCCTTTGTCGTCGTGCCCAGGGATATCATCGACAACCGCCCCTGCATCTTTTTTTTGCCGGCGGGAACCAGCCGCCTGGTTGCGGTCCAGTTTCTCGATGGTGAAATTTTCTCCATGCCGATTGCATGCGAGGGCGTTGAGTTCCAATTCAAGCCAGGATGGTTTTCTTGAAAAATTGCACCCGTCTTAGCCATTAATCTTAAAATGGGGGCGGGGGCAAACCCCACCCCTACGGCAACCGGCTACGCCTCCCTGATCTGGAACAGCTCTTCCACCGTGACCCCCAGCACTCCGGCCAATTTCAGGGCCAGGTAGGTCGAGGGGATGTAGATGCCGTTTTCCACGGTGTTGATCGTCTTGCGCGTCACCTGCACCAGCTCGGCCAGCTGTTCCTGGGTGAGGTTTTTTTTGGCCCGCTGCACCTTGAGGGTGTTGACCATGTTCTTTTCGGCCATGGTTCACCGGTCCAGCAGGTAGCGGGCCAGGTCGAAGCTGCCGAAGCCGACCAGCAGGGAGGTGATGATCAGGATAATGGGATCCCTTAGTGGAATATCAAAGATATGGAACAGGTAGGTGGCAATGAGGTTGAGGATGATCAGGGAGAAAAAGGCGATCCTCCAGGCCTTCAGCTCGTTCAGCCGGTCCAGCTCGTTGTGCAATGCTTCGTTCAGGACCGGGTCCCGACGGATCGTGCGTTCGACGAAGAGCAGCCTGATGCTGAAATAAGCCAGCCAGAGCAGGGAAAACACCAGGATGACGTGCAGGCCGGTCCACAAGGTTCCTGTGCCCTTGCCGCTGATCTTCATGGCGCTACGCACGATGAATGCGACCAAAAATACAATATCGCCAAGGATGTAGCCGCCGCGGAAATTTTTTCGTTTCTGGTCGTAAATTTCGATCTTGTTGTTCATGTTGTTCCTCCTATTTAATGTAACCTATGTTGTAAGATTAGTAACAGTTACTACATAAATTGTAACCTATATTACTCAATTTGTCAACAAAAAAATTTGTTTTTTTTAAAAGTAAGCGGGTTATTTTTGCGGAAAAAAATTAGTTAAGAAAGACCTGACTGCGATACAGAATAGAAAAAATCATTTTTTGGTAGTAAACTGGTTTTGATGTTTCTCGAAAATGTCCGGAATGCAGAAGAGAATGGCAAATGAATAGCATCGTTCTATGTCCAATGCCTGCGACCGATCGGGGGCAGAAGTGATCGGGAAGACGGTTTTGCATTATCGGATCATTTCCAAGCTGAGCGCCGGTGGAATGGGAGTGGTGCAGATCTCGCGCAAACGCAGCGCCTACAACGAACCGGGGCCCGACTTCACTCCAGCCGATCTCGACTTGCTGGAGAAGCTGGCCGCCCGCCTGGGGCCGTTCTTGAAGGCGGTCGTCCCCTTTTGAATTGTAAGAAAGTAAGTGTTAGTGATAGTGTTAGTGTTAGGAAGAAAATAGCGAAATCTTTTAAAATCATCGAAGTGCCCGCCACTAACACTTACACTAACACTAGCACTAGTTACCAGTGATTTGACTTTATTTGTTCAATCATCTATAGGTTATTTAATCATGATTGGAGGGAATTAAAATGAATGATACGAATTCGATCGGCATCATACTTCTTTTAATTGGATTTTTTGTTGTTTTATTTCTTTCCGGAATACGGATCGTCCGCCCCACCCACAGGGGCCTGGTGGAGAGGCTGGGGAAATATAAACGATTTGCCCACCCCGGTTTCAATTGGGTCATTCCGGTCATCGACCGCATGTTTACGGTGAATTCCACCGAGCAAATGGTCGATGCCCTGCCGCAGGAGATTATCACCAACGACAACCTGAACGCCCGGGTCGACGCCCAGGTCTATTTCAAGGTCAAGCCCGATGAGGAGAGCGTGAAAAGGTCCCAGTACAATGTCAACAATTACCAGTATCAAATCGTCAACCTGGCCCGGACCACCTTGCGCAATATCATCGGCACGATGACCTTGAAGTCGGCCAATTCCGAGCGGAGCAAGATCAATTCTGAATTGCTCAAAACGCTTTGTTCTGAAACATCCAGCTGGGGCATCGACATCGTCCGCACCGAATTGAAGGAGATCGACCCGCCCAAGGACGTCCAGGAAACGATGAACAATGTGGTGAAGGCCGAGAACGAGAAGGTCGCCGCGGTCGACTTCGCCAC
>JAPKZM010000110.1 GCA_026393775.1 Candidatus Aminicenantota bacterium | reverse complement strand
AATACAACGGCATCATCCGCAACGGCGCCAAGCTCCTCTATGCCTTCGCCGAAGCCACGGTGCCCAAGGTCACCGTGATCGTGCGCAAGGCCTACGGCGGCGCCTACTGCGTCATGAATTCCAAGCACATCCGCGGCGACGTCAACCTGGCCTGGCCCAGCGCCGAGATCGCCGTCATGGGACCCGATGGCGCCGTTGAGATCATCTACAGCGAGGAATTGAAAAAGGCCGCCGGGGACGCGGGCGCAAAAAAAGAAGAATTGAAGGAAGTGTACCGCGATTTGTTCGCCAACCCCTACAGCGCGGCAAAAAAGGGCTACATCGACGACGTGATCGAACCGGCCGGCACGCGCCTGCGCCTGATCAAGGCCCTGGAAATGCTGGCCGGCAAGCGCGACGGCAACCCGCCCAAGAAACACGGCAATATCCCGCTGTGACCCGGAGAAACGGAATTGGATATTAAAAAGAATTTTAACCGCTGGTTTACCGGCCGCAAGCAGAAGGACGGAGGCCCGGCGCCGGAAGCGCCCGCTGCCGCTCCGGTCCCGGCTCCGGCGGTCGCAGCCGTGGAGCCTGAGATCGTGGCCGTAATCGCGGCCGTTCTGGCAGTTGAAGTTAAAATGTTCATGGCCCTGCAAGGCCGGAGCTTTACTTTCAACGAGGGCGGCCAGCCGCAGGGCTGGAGCGAATGGGGGCGAATGCTGATCCGGCCCTTTGAAGGAGTGCGCTAAGATGAGCGAATATGTCTTGAACATCGACGAGAAGGAATACCGGGCCGAAGTGAGCGAAATCAACGCCGAGTTCGCGCTGATCAAGGTCAACGGCAGGGAGTTCCGCGTTGGGCTGCGGCAGCTGGCCTTGAGCAAGCTGATGCCCGTGGAAATAAAAAGAAGCGAGGCCAGGACCGAAACGGCAGCCGCGCTACCGACGGTCAGGCCGACCCTGGAATCGCCGCCGGCTGTGGGGAACGTTTCCAATATTGTCAAGTCACCGCTGCCGGGTTTGATCGTCGACGTCAAGGTCGGCGAAGGGGAAAAGGTCAAAGCCGGGCAGATCATCGTGGTCATGGAAGCCATGAAAATGGAGAACCAGATCCAGGCAACGATCGATGGCACGGTCAAGAAAATCTTCGTCAAAAAAGGCGACAACGTGGCCGAAGGGGATACCATGATCGAGATCGCCCGTTCGGACATGGCCGGTTTGTAAATTCCTTCAAGGAGCAATCCATGAGCAAAATCATTTCGGTCGTGCCCAATATTTCTGAAGGCCTGGACCAGCAATTCATCTCCGCTTTGGTTGAAAAACTGAAGGGGGTCAAGGACCTTCTGGTCCTGGATGTATCCTGCGACAGCGTCCGCAACCGCACCGTATTTTCCTTTACCGGCCCCCAGGAGGCGATCTTCGCCGGCGGCCTCATCCTGTACCGCGAAACCCTGAAGCAGGTGGACATGAGGAAGCACAAGGGCCAGTATCCTCGGTTGGGGGCGGTGGACGTGTTTCCCTTCGTGCCGCTCAAGGACGCCACCATCGAAGAAACGGTGGCCATGGCCGTGGAATTCGCCCAGAAGGTCGCCGCCGAGTTCAACCTGCCGGTTTACCTGTTCAGCGAAGCGGCGCGCTTCCCCATGCGCCGCTACATCGAAAACATCCGCGAGGGGGAATACGAGGGGCTCGAACAAAAACTGAAAGACCCGCGCTGGAAGCCCGATTTCGGCCCCGACACCTTCAATCCCGCCTCCGGGGCGACCATCATCGGCGCCCGCCACCCGCTGCTGAGCTTCACGGCTTTCCTGGACACGGGCGACATCACGGTCGCCCGGGGCTTAAGCGAGATCATCAAGCATGCCAACGGCGGCCTGTCCCACGTCAACGCCTACGCCGGCATGGACAGCGAGAATAACCTGGCGGAGATCACGGTGACCAATTCCAACTACCGGGCCATGCCAATGTACCGGGTGCTGGAGATGCTGCGCTCGGAGGCCCGGCGCTACGGCGCTACCGTGCGCAAGGTGGAGATGATCGGCCTGATCCCCGAGAACGTCTTCATCGAATCGGCTTTATATTACATGGGCATCCAGGAATTTTCCTTTGACAAGATCCTGGAGCGCAAGATCCAGACCCACCTGGACGAAACAAAACAATCGAACTGACGATCATTCGCGCTGCCCATTCTTGCTGATTCTACATCAAAATAGGAACTGCATTTTAATTGACAGCGGATGATTGACTTTTTTTACATTAACTTTGTATAATTCAAATTCAAATATTTCATGAGGAGATGTCCATGAGCAATGAATTCAAACCGTACGTTTCCGCGGACAAGAACTTGAAGGAATTCACCCTCCGGGCCCTGCTGATCGGCCTGGTCCTGGCCGTGCTGCTGGGGGCGGCCAACGCTTACCTGGGTTTGAAGGCCGGCATGACCATCGCCGCCACTTACCCGGCCGCGGTCCTGGGCATGGCCCTGCTGCGGCTGTTCAAGGATCACAATATCATCGAGGAGAATTTCACCCGTACCGTCGGTTCCATCGGCGAGTCGGTGGCCGCCGGCGCCATCTTTACCCTGCCTGCCTTCCTGATCGCCGGTGTCTGGCAACCGGAATTCTTCGGCAGCTTCAACGGCTACCTGAAATCCACCGTCATCATGATGGTCGGCGGCATCGTGGGCATCATGTTCGTCACTCTGCTGCGCCGGGTGATGGTCGAGGACCCCGAGCTGAAATTCCCCGAGTCGGTGGCGGCTTCCGAGATCCACAAGGCGGGGCGCGGCGGCGCCACCGGCGCCAAGTACCTCTTCTATGCCATGGGCATCGGCGGCTTTATCGAGCTGCTCAAGGGCTTCAACCTGCTGGCCGCTAAATGGGAGAAATTCAGCGCCTTCGCCTCCAAGCTCATCCCGCGCACCAACATCGGCGAGAATTTCAAGGGCGTCGCCACTGGCGGCGGCTTCATGTATAAGACGCCTGCGCTGAGCCCCGCCTTCCTGGGCGTGGGCTACATCATCGGCCCGCGCCTGGCGGCCCTGAACTTCGCCGGCGGCGTCCTCTCCTGGGGCCTGTTCGTGCCGCTGCTGACGCTGCTGCTGGCGCCGCAGTACGCCCCGGCCGTCAATGCCGGACTGCTCACCTGGAGCGCGGTCACCACCGCGATCTTCCAGAACATCGTCAAGACCGTAGCCATCGGCGGCATGCTGATGAGCGCGGCGTACACCCTGTTCAAGATGCGCAAGAGCCTGATCGGCGGCATCCGCCGCTCGGTCGACGATGTCAAGAAAGCGGCCTCCAGCCAGCAAGCCACGCTGCGCACCGACAAGGACATCAACATCAAGATCGTTTTCTCCGTCTTGCTGGGCATGGCCGTGATTACCTTCATCGTCTACTGGTGGTTCATGGGCTTCAACTCCGCCAACCTGGCGCCGGCGCTGGTGGCCGCGCTGGTCATGCTGGTTGCCGGTTTCTTCTTCGCTGCCGTTTCTGGCTACCTGGTCGGCCTGATCGGCTCCTCGAACAACCCCATCTCGGGCCTGACGCTGTCCACCCTGGTCATCGCCGCCATCCTGATGGTCATCCTGGGCGCCAAAGGCATCCCGGGCGTGACCGCCGTTCTGGCCGTGGCCGGCGTCATCTGCGTCTCTTCCGCCGTGGCTGGCGAGATGCTGCAGGACCTGAAGGTCGGCCATATCCTGGGCGGCACCCCTTGGAAGATGCAGTCCGGCAACCTGATCGGCGTAATCGTCTCCGCCCTGGTGATGTGGATCCCGCTGTTCATCCTCAACGCCGGTGACCTGAAAATGGCCGCCTTGAAGGGCTACAAGGGCGGCTTCGGCGGCGAGGTGCTCGCCGCTCCGCAGGCCGGGCTGATGGCCAAGCTTTCCCAGGGCATCGTCGGCGGCGAGATGGTCTGGCCGCTGATCGTGGTCGGCATCTTGATGGCTGTCGGCTTCATCCTGGTCCAGGTCAAGAGCCCGATGCTGGTCTGCGTCGGCATGTACCTCTCCTTTGATACCGTGGCCGCGATTTTTGTAGGAGGCATCATCCGCTGGGTCGTGGACGCGATCATTGCCCGCCGTAAGTACAACGACAACCAGAAATCGCGCATCGAAAACCGAGGCGTGCTGCTGGCTTCGGGGCTGATCGCTGGAGAAGCGCTGGTCGGGCTGGTATTCGCGGCCATCGCCTTCTTCAATGACGGCCGCGTGCCCATGCTGGGGCAGAACCCGACCTATCTGATCAGCGTCTTGGTCTTCCTGGCCTTGGGCTACCTGCTGGTAAAACTGCCCCTGGCCAATGCCGGCGACCCCAATGAACCGGCCGCGCCGGCGGTGATGTAGCTGAAAAGAAATAGTCGTTAGGCGTTATGCGTAATGCGTGATGAGAACAGAATAAGGCAATGCTATGTGTAGGGGCGGGTCGGCAGCACCAATCAACCGCCAGGAAGGCGGTTTTGATTGGTCTGCTCCTGAGGGGTGACCCGCCCTCTGAAATGAAATGAAATAGGATAGGGGCAGTTCAAACCAATCGGCCACAGAGTGGGCCGATATGGTTTGTCTGCCCCTACACAATTTATGCAAAACAAAGACAACATCCTTTATTACGTACCGATGCAAAACTGCCAATGGAGCGCCGACGATAAAGGCAGAGTCTACCTGATCAAGGAAAAGACCAAAAATAAGCTGCTGAAGAAGATCATCGGCTGGCTGGGGCGCAGCCAGGATTTTCACATTCATCTCGATGATCTGGGCACGGCCGCCTGGCTCGCGGCCGACGGCTCGCGCAGCATCCTGGCCATCGGCGAAGCCTTGAAAAAGGAACATGCCGGCAAGGTAGAATCCGCCGAGCTTCGCCTGGCCAAGTTCTTCGCCATGCTGGCCCGGGACGGCTTCGTGCGTTGGGGCCCTAATGGTCCCCGACGAGGGGTCGGCGAGTAATTGCCCGGGCAGCCGCCACAAAAAAATATTTCATTCTTGACTATTCAGTAAAAACTCTTTAAAGTTACTTTTCCGGCGGCAGTGAATAGTTTAATCATTAACAACATAAGGAGGTTTCGATGAAAAAGCCCGATCTGAAATTATCCAACCTGAACGAACTGTTTCCCGACAATTTCACCCAGGAGCAGCTAGCCAAGGCCAAGACCATCTTCCTGAAGGAACTGGCCTATTCCAGCCACAAATTCTACGGCGGCAAGATCGCCACCATGCCCAAGGCCGGCGTCTACGGCTTCAACTGGTTCAACGTCTGGTACACCCCGGGCGTCTCCAAAATATCCACCGCTATCCGCGACGACAACGACACCTCTTTTGAACTGACCAACCGCGGCAACTTTGTGGCCGTGGTCTCCGATTCCACCCGCGTGCTGGGCGACGGCGACTGCACCCCGCCCGGCGGCCTGGGGGTCATGGAGGGCAAGGCCTTTTTAATGAAATATCTCGGCGGCGTCGACGGCGTGGCCCTGTGCGTCAACAGCTACAACGACAAGGGCAAGCACGACCCGGACAAGATCATCGACTTCGTCAAGATGGCCGAACCCAGCTTCGGCGCGGTCAACCTGGAAGACATCTCCCAGCCCAACTGCTACAAGGTCCTCGACACCCTGCGTGAGGCCTGCAATATCCCGGTCTGGCACGACGACGCCCAGGGGACGGGCTCGGTGACCCTGGCCGGGCTGATCAACGCCCTGCGCGTCGCCGGCAAGGAGTTGAAGAACGTTCGCATCGTCAACTTCGGCGCCGGCGCTTCCAACACTACCATCGCCCGGCTGATCATTCAGGCCGGCGCCGATCCGGCCAAGATGATCATGTTCGACACCACCGGCAGTCTGCACCTAGGCCGCGACGATATCAAGGCCGACCCCGCTTTCTACCGCAAGTGGGAGCTGTGCCAGAAAACCAACCCCGGCCGCATCGATGATATCGAAAAAGCCCTGACCGGCGCCGACGTGCTCATCGCCCTGAGCAAACCCGGTCCCGATACGATCAAGCCGGCCTGGATAAAAAAGATGGCGGCCAAGGCCATTGTCTTTGCCTGCGCCAACCCGGTGCCTGAAATTTATCCCTACGCGGCCAAGGAAGCCGGCGCCTACATCGTGGCCACCGGCCGCGGCGATTTCCCCAACCAGGTGAACAATTCGCTCGGCTTTCCGGGCATCCTAAAGGGGGCGCTGGTAGTGCGGGCGAAGAAGATCACCGACGAGATGGCCATTGCCGCCGCTTACTCCATGGCCAATTTCGCCCAGAAGAAGGGCCTCAACCCCGACCGCATCATGCCGACCATGGATGAGACCGAGGTTTTCGCCCAGGAAGCCGCCGACGTGGCCGTCCAGGCCGTCAAGGACGGAGTGGCGCGGATTACCACCTATACTTGGCAGGATGTTTTCGATAAAACCATGGCCGATATCAAGGAAGCCCGCGACGCCATGGGGCTGCTGATGAAAAAGAAATTCATCAAACCGCCGGACCTGAAATTACTGAGA
>JAPKZM010000038.1 GCA_026393775.1 Candidatus Aminicenantota bacterium | reverse complement strand
GAAGTTTGGTCCGAAGCCAACTCGACCCGGATGCCTTGGCGCAGGACGTATTCCCAAAGATCGACGACATTGCCGTGGTAGGCGATGGAGACGGATTTTTTCGTCTTGCGGTACTCGTCCAGCCAGCGGGCGATCTCATCGAGGTCAGCGGATATTTTCCCCACCCAACCCTGCTTGTACCGGGTTTCGATGCGCGAATAGTCGACTTCAGCCAGCACCCCGATGCCGCCGGCGATCTCCACTGCCTTGGCCTGGGCGCCGCTCATGCCTCCCAACCCAGAGCTCAAATAGACCACCCCGGCCAAATCCTTTTGGGCGGGAATTCCCAGGTACATGCGCCCGGCATTGAGCAAAGTCAGGTAGGTGCCGTGCACGATGCCCTGTGGGCCGATGTACATCCAGCCGCCGGCGGTCATCTGCCCGTAATTGGACACCCCCATGGCCGCGGCCTGGGTGAAACCAGCCGGGTTGTCGTACATGCCCACCAGCATGCCGTTGGTGGAAATAACTCGCGGCGCGTCCGGCGGCGATTCGAAAAGGCCGAGCGGATGTCCCGAATAAACCACCAGCGTCTGGCGGTCGGTCATTTCTTGCAGATAAAGTTTGACCAAATTATATTGCATCCAGTTCTGGAAGACCTGGCCGCTCTCTCCATATGTCACCAGCTCGTAGGGATAAAGGGCGACGTCGAAATCGAGGTTGTTGTCGATCATCACTTGAAAAGCCCGAGCTTCAAGTATTTTCCCCGGATAGGCATCGATGGCCATGGCCTTCAGGGACCCCTCGGGGCGATAGCGGTAACCGTAGATCCGGCCGCGGGTTTGCAATTCATCTAAAAATTCGGGCGCGATTTCTTTATGCAGAGTCGCGGGAATATAACGCAGGGCATTTTTCAATGCGGTCTTGGTTTGGACCGCATTTAGGGAAAATACCCGGTTCGGAGCGCGGCGGATACCGGGGACAAAATCTTTTTTCGCCGGCAATCGTTGAGGCAATGACGTAGGTTGAAAACATTTTGCGACTTTGGCCATGGGGGAATTTCCTCCGCTAAAAATATAAGTCTTCCCCCCGCCGATGTCAAGGCGCGCAAAACGGCGGATATGGCGATTGTTTATTGACAAACAGGCCTTATTATTATATGATTAATCTCTATTTATGAAAATTGTAGTCGCCGAAGAGGCGGGATTTTGTTTTGGAGTGAAACGAGCCTTGAAATTAATCAATGAATACCTTCGAAAAGGAAATCAAATTCAAACTTTCGGCCCGTTGATCCACAACATCCCTGTTTTGAATGATTTAAGCGCCAGGGGAGTCCGCTCCGTTTCCTCGGTCGAGGAGATCGCGAAGGGAAAGACCCTATGCATCCGCACCCACGGCATCCACCGGGATATCGAAAAGACCCTGCGCCGAAAAGGGATCGACACCCTGGATGCCACCTGCCCGCTGGTGAAAAAAGAACAGAAGATTATCGCCCGTTTGCAGGCGCAGAAGGAAAAAATCCTGATCGTCGGCGACAAGAACCATCCGGAAATCATTGCCGCCCAAAGCTATGCCAAGAGGGTGGCCATCGTCAATTCCCTGGCCGAGGCCGAAGCGCTCCCGACCCGCAAGGAACTCTGCGTGGTCGCCCAAACCACCCTGAACACTGAATTCTTTCAGGCGGTGATCGCCATCCTGCTCGCCAAAACCGAAAAGCTCACCATATTCAACACCATCTGCCAGGCGACCAAGGATCGCCAGCAAGCGGTCAGGAAGCTGGCTCCCAAGGTCGACGCCATTATCGTGGTCGGCAGCAAAATTTCCTCCAATACCAAAAAGCTTTTCCATATCGCCAGGGAAAAAAACAAGAATACATTCCAGATCGAAACCTGCGCCGATCTGCGCCAACGAGCGATCCTGGCCAAGATCGCCAAATTCAAATCCATCGGCATTACGGCCGGGGCGTCCACGTCGCCGCAGGAGCTTGATCGCGTAAAAAATTTCTTGCAGAAACTATAAACGTTAAGGAGACATGACATGTCAGACACAAAAGATGCCATCGACAACAACCAGGAGGATTTTTCCAAGCTGGTCAAAGACTACGACTTGAAAAACCTGGCTTCCAACGCCCCTATCGAAGGCCGCATCGTGGATATCGTCGAAAACCGCGTGGTCATCGACATCGGCCAGAAAACCGAAGGGATACTGGACCGCCTGGAATTGCTGGACTGGAACGGCAACATGAAATACAAGATCGGCGACCCCATCTCCGTGCTCCCCAAGAACGTCAACTTCAAAGAAGGCTACATTACGGTTTCCAAAAAGCAACTCGACGAACAGGAGGGCTGGGACAACGTGGTCCATGCCTACAAAACAAACACCCCGCTGAAGGGGATCATCTCCAAATTGACCCCCGATGAAAAAGGCTTCCTGGTCGACATGGGGATCGAGATGTTTCTGCCCATGAGCCAGGTGGATATTCAAAAGATCAAGGCTCCCAAAAAAATACTCGGCAAAGAGTTCATGTTCATGGTCGTCAAGCTGAACAAAAAAGAAAAGAACGGCACGGTCTCGCGGCGCATCCTGCTGGAAGAAGAAAAGCAGGAAAAATTGAAGAAACTGCTGGGTTCACTGGAGGTCGGCCAGATCGTCAAGGGTGTGGTGACCTCGATCATGGACTACGGCGCTTTCGTGGACCTGGGCGGCATGGAAGGGTTGGTACACAAGGACAACATCTCGTACGGCCGCGTCAACCACCCCAAGGAAAAACTGCGCAAAGGGGACGAAATCGAAGTCAAAGTCCTGGAAATCGACAAGGAAAAGGGAAAAATTTCCCTGGGCATCAAGCAAAAATTTGCCGACCCCTGGAACACCATGGAGACAAAATACCCGCTCGGCAAGAGGTTGATCGCCAAGGTGGTCAAGATCGTCAGTTTCGGCGCCTTCATCGAGCTGGAAGAAGGGGTCGAGGGATTGCTGCATATCTCCGACCTGACCTGGGAAGGGCGCCCAACTTCGGTGGAAGAGTACGTGGCCGTGGGCGACAAGCTTTGGGTCCAGGTCATCGAGGTGAACAAGGAGGAGCGAAAAATAAAGCTGGGGCTGAAACAGCTGGAAATCCGCCCTGAAGAAAAATATCTGGAGAAGCATTCCCGCGGCGAGATTGTCAGGGCCAAAGTCAAGAAAATCCTCAAATCGCGGGTCTTTATGGGCCTGGAAGAGGGGATCGAGGGCGTTATCAAGATCTCGGACATCAGCTTTTATCACATCGAATCTCCCGAGGAATTTTTGACCGAGGGCGAGGAAATCGACGCCATGATCATCAGCAACGAACTGGACCGGAATTCCAAGGTTCAGCTCGGGATCAAGCATTTGGCGGAGAACGAGTGGAAATCGTTTCACGCTCAGAACAGGCCCAACAACATCATCGAGGTGACCGTCAAGAAGATCATCGACGGCGGCATCGTGGTTGAAATCAGCAAGAACATCGAAGGTTTCATCCGCAACAACGACGTCGATGAGGAACCGGTTGCCCTGGCCGAAATGGAACAGAAATTCAAGCCGGGCAACAAGATCCAGGCCATGATCGTCCGTATCGAGGCGGACCGCAAAAAAGTCTATTTGAGCCTGCGGGCCATGAACAAGGCCTTGGAACGGGAAGAAATCAAGAAATTCATGAAAGCGGAAGACGACTCGGTCACGACCATCGGCGACTTGCTGCAGAACGAGCTCGACAAAAATAAATGAGCGCCTGCCGGCCTTTGGGAATCTGAAAAAATGAAATTTCTCTCAGCTCCCTGGCGCTGGGACTTTATCGCCAACTGCAGAAAAAACACCGGCTGCGTTTTCTGCGAGGCCCTGGCCAAGGACGATCGCGACGCCATGATCTGCTGGCGCGGTGAAAAATTTTTCGTCCTCCTGAACAAATACCCCTACAGCACCGGCCACCTGATGATCGCCCCGGTCACCCATCTGGCGGCTCCCGATGAGCTTGCCGGCAATGACCTGGCGGAAATGTGGGAACTGACGAACCGCGCCATGGCGATCCTGAGAAATAACTTCCATCCCGACGGCTTCAACCTCGGCATGAACATCGGCCCGGCGGCGGGAGCCGGTGTCAAGGACCATTTTCATCAGCACGTGGTGCCCCGCTGGCAGGGAGACGCGAATTTCATGGCCCTCATCGGCCAGACGCAGGTCCTTTCCTACGACCAGGAAAAAGTGTTCCACATCATCGCCAATGCATTTCACCAATAAATTATTTTCCAGCGAAGTGGAGACCATGAACAAAATAAAATTACTGAGGCTCTTATGAGCGAGATCAAGGCAGCGAAAGGCACCCGGGACATTTTCCCGCCTGAAATTCAGAAATGGCAGTTTTTGGAAAACGCCATCCATGACTACTATAAAAAGTTCCTGTACCAGGAGATCCGCACTCCGATCTTCGAGCACAGCGAGCTGTTCAGCCGCGGCATCGGCAGCGAGACCGAGGTAGTGCAGAAAGAGATGTACACCTTCAGCGACAAGTCGGACCGCAGCCTGACCTTGCGTCCCGAAAACACCGCCTCGGTGGTGCGCGCCGCCATTGAAAACAACCTCTTCGAAACGGTGGCCCCGCTGCGCTTTTACTATATCGGACCCATGTTCCGCTACGACAAGCCGCAGAAGGGGCGTTACCGCCAGTTCCACCAGTTCGGCATCGAGGTTTTCGCCGATGATTCGCCGCAGGTGGACGCCGAGGTCATCTTCGCGGCCGTTGATTTCCTGAATAAACTGCGCATCGCCGACATCCGGCTGGAATTGAATTCAGTAGGCTGCCCGCGCTGCCGCCCCCTTTACCTGGAAGTGCTGAGAAAGGCGGCCCGCGCCGAGGGCGGCCGGCTCTGCGCCGACTTCCGCCGTAAGATCGAAGGAAACCCATTGCGCATTTTCGATTGCAAACTGCCCGAATGCGCCGAGACGACACGCGACTTCCCCCTGCTCGACGGACATCTTTGCGCCGAATGCCGCGACCACTTCGCCGCAGTGCGCGAAACCCTCAGCTGGATGAACGTCCCTTTCCAGCTGAATCCGCGCCTCGTGCGCGGCCTCGATTACTACACCAAGACCGCCTTCGAAGTCACTTCGGGCCAGCTCGGCGCCCAGAACGCGCTGCTGGGCGGCGGCCGCTACAACAACCTGATCAAGGAACTGGGGGGCCCCGACATGGCCGGCATCGGTTTCGCCGCCGGCATGGAGCGCATCATCCTGCACCTGGAGAACCCGGCTTTGCCTAAAATCAAGAACCTCTTCGTCGCCTACGGGGAACAAAAATGGCTGGCCCATGCCATCCAACTGGCTGAGGTCTTGCGGGCGGAGGGCTACCCGGTCTACCTCGACTTCCAGGGGAAAAACCTGAAAAAACAATTTAAGAAAGCCGACAAGATCGCCGCCGCTTTCACCTTGATCCTGGCCGAGGACGAGATTGCCAGCAAATCCGTGTCGATCAAGAACATGGCAAGCCAGGAGCAGAAAAAAATTCCCCTCAAGGACCTGAACGAAAGGCTGAAAAAAAACTACTGAAGCGGTAAACCTATTGCGGCGCGGTCAACGAAAACGACGCCGGGCGCGATATTACCGTCTACGGCTGGGTGAACAGCATGCGCGAACTGGGCGGATTGACCTTCATCGACCTGCGCGACCGCGAGGGGCTGCTGCAGGTCGTGGTCAACGAGACCTTCGCCTTCCCTGCGCTGCTCAAGGAGATCGGCAAGGAAACGGTGCTGGCCGTGAGCGGCAGGGTGGTGAAGCGCGCCAAGCCCAATCCCGAGTTGCCGAGCGGCCAGGTCGAGCTCGTCGCCGTCGCCCTCGAGATCCTGGCCGCCTCCGCCGTGCCGCCCTTCGTCCCCGAGAACCGCGCCGGCGTCTCGGAGGAGCTGCGTTTCAAGTACCGCTATATCGATTTACGCAACCTGGCCATGCAGCGCAACTTCAAGCTGCGCTCCAAGGTCAACCTGCTGGCCCGCAATTTCCTGGACAAGGAGGGCTTCCTGGACATCGAAACGCCGATGCTGACCAACGCCACCCCGGAAGGTGCCCGGGATTACCTTGTCCCTTCGAGGATATACAAGGGCAAGATGTTCGCCCTGCCGCAGTCGCCGCAGCAGTTCAAGCAGCTGTTGATGGTGGCCGGATTCGAACGGTACTACCAGATTACCCGCTGCTTCCGCGACGAGGACCTGCGCGCCGACCGTCAGCCAGAATTCACCCAGATCGACATCGAAATGAGCTTCGCTGAAACCGACGAGCTGTTCGCCATTATCGAGCGCCTGGTTGGCGAAATATTTTTCCTGCGCGGCTGCGCCGTCGCCCCGCCTTTCCGGCGTCTGTCTTACCGGGAAGCCATGCAAAAATACGGTTCGGACAAGCCTGACCTGCGCATTCCCTATCAAATAAAGGATTTCACCACCGAGGCCGCCTCATGGAACAGCGACCTGCTCAACGCCGCCCTGGCCAAGGGTGCCAAGGTGAAGGGCCTGGTCATTCCCGACGCCGGCGGCTTCTCGCGCAAGCATTTGGACGAGATAAACGAAACGGGGGAAAAACTCGGCGGCAAGGGGGTCATTTGGATGAAGCGCGGGGATGACGGCTTCAAGGCCTCCCTGAAGATCGCCCCCGAAACCATCGCCGCTTTTTATCAGCAGCAAAAAATCGACCCCGGAGCATTGGTCCTGCTCGTCGCCGATGCCCAGGCCCAGGCCTTGTTCCTGGCCGGCAAGTTGCGGGAACACCTCGGGAAAAAATTCCAGGAAAAGGACAAGTTCGAGTTTCTCTGGGTGACCGATTTTCCCCTCTTCTTTTTCAACGAGGAGGAGAAGCGACTCGATTCCAACCACCACCCCTTCACCGCGCCAAGCCCCGAAGATATCCCTCTTTTGGACGGCCAGCCGCTGGCGGTAAAAGCCATCGCCTATGACCTGGTTCTCAACGGCGTGGAGATCGGCGGCGGCAGCAAGAGAATTCATGATATTGCCCTGCAAAAAAAGATTTTCCAAATGCTCAAGCTGGAGGACAAGGAGATCGAGGAGAAGTTCGGCTTTTTCCTCAACGCTTTGAAGTTCGGGGCGCCGCCCCACCTGGGCATCGCCCTGGGCTTTGACCGCCTCCTGATGCTGCTGACCGGGGAAGATTCCATCCGCGAGATCATCGCCTTCCCCAAGACCACT
>JAPKZM010000063.1 GCA_026393775.1 Candidatus Aminicenantota bacterium | reverse complement strand
GCTAGAAAAATCTATTTGTCCTGCTGCGATTTTTCGATCTTGGCCCAGGAGTCGCGCAAGGTGACGCTGCGGTTGAAGACCGGTATGGATGCCGTGGAGTCGGGGTCAATGCAGAAATAGCCCTGGCGCAGGAACTGGAAGTATTGGCCCGGCTTGGCTTCGGACAGCCCCGGCTCGACCTTGCAGCCCTTGAGAATCTCCAGCGAGTTGGGATTCAAGTATTCCTTGAAGTCTTTTTCTTCCTTCTCATTGGCCGGATCGGGCACCGAGAGCAGCTTGTCGTAGAGGCGCACCTCAACATCGACGGCGTGGGTGGCCGACACCCAGTGCGAGGTGCCCAGCACCTTGCGGCCGTCCTTGGTCCAGCCGCCGCGCGACTCGGGATCGTAGGTGCAACGCAGCTCGATGACGCGGCCTTTCGCGTCCTTGACCACCTCGTCGCAGCGGATGTAATACGCGTGCTTGAGGCGGATCTCCTTCCCCGGCGACAGGCGGAAGAACTTCTTGGGCGGGTCCTCGCGGAAGTCGTCCTGTTCGATATAGATCTCGCGCGCAAAGGGCAGCTTGCGCGTGCCCGCCCCCGGGTCCTCGGGATTGTTCTCGGCCTCCAGTTCCTCGACCTGGTGCTCGGGATAATTGCTGATAACGACCTTCAGCGGCCGCAGCACGGCCATCACCCGCCGGGCCCTCTTGTTCAGGTCCTGGCGCAGGCAGTGCTCCAGCAGCGCCATGTCAACCATGCTCTCGCGTTTGGCCACGCCGACCGACTCGGCGAAGGCGCGGATGGACTCGGGCGTGTAGCCGCGGCGGCGCAACCCGGCGATGGTCGGCAGGCGCGGATCGTCCCAGCCGCGCACGAGGGCCTTGTCGACCAGCTCGAGCAGCTTGCGCTTGCTCATTACCGTGTAGTTCAGGTTCAGGCGGGCGAACTCGATTTGCTGCGGGTGGCAGGGGACGGGGAGGTTGTCGAGGACCCAATCGTAGAACGGCCGGTGGTCCTCGAATTCCAGGGTGCAGAGGGAATGGGTGATCCCCTCCAGGGCGTCGGAGATGGGGTGGGTATAGTCGTACATCGGGTAGATCAGCCAGCGGTCGCCGGTGCGGTGGTGGCTTTCGCGGCGGATGCGGTACAGGACCGGATCGCGCATGTTCAGATTGGGCGAGGCCATGTCGATCTTCGCGCGCAAGACGTAGGAGCCGTCGGGAAACTCACCGGCTCGCATGCGCTGGAAGAAATCGAGGCTCTCTGTGACGGGCCGCTCGCGGCAGGGGCTGTCCTGGCCGGGTTCGGTCAGCGTCCCGCGGTACTCGCGGATCTGGTCGGCGCTCAAGGCGCAGACGTAGGCCTTGCCGGTGCGGATCAGGTGCAGGGCGTATTCGTAAAGTTTTTCAAAATAATCGGAGGCGTAATAAAGGCGGTCACCCCAGTCAAACCCCAGCCAGCGCACGTCGGCCATGATGGAATCGACGTACTCCACGTCCTCCTTGCCGGGATTGGTGTCGTCAAAGCGCAGGTTGCAGAGGCCCTTGTACTCAGCCGCCAAACCGAAATTCAGGCAGATCGACTTGGCGTGGCCGATATGCAGGTAGCCGTTGGGCTCGGGAGGGAAACGGGTGTGGACGCGGCCGTCATTCTTTTTGGCTTTGATGTCGTTTTCGATGATGTTGCGGATGAAATTCAAACCTGGGGTAAAATCTTCAGCTCCCATGTTGACCTCGTGCAGCAATGGTTTCCCGGGCGCGGATGAGCCGGCGTAGAACAGTCTCACGGCCAAGCAGCTCCAGCATTTCGAAAAGGCCGGGACCGAAGCTGACGCCGCTTACCGCCAGCCGCGTCTGGTGGATCAGCTTGCCGGCCGATAGGCCCTGCTTTTCGGCGAGCCTGCGGTACAGCCCTTCCAGCGCGTCATGATTGAACGGCTCCAGCGCCGCCAAGCCGGTCTGCAGCTCGTCAAGGAGCGGCAGGGTTTCGGCTTTGAAATATTTTTTAAATGCCTGAGGATCGTAGCTGTCCGGGTCGCGGAAAAAATAGAGCGAATTCGCCGCGATCTCGGGGAGTTTCTTGCTGCGCTCCTTGAACAGGTCGATCACTTTTTTCAAATAGGCTTCGTCGGCGAGGGCTCCCTCGGGCAACGCCATCTTTTTCCAGCTGGCGC
>JAPKZM010000311.1 GCA_026393775.1 Candidatus Aminicenantota bacterium | reverse complement strand
CGCCAGCCTCGGCTCGCTGGCCATCATCCCGCTCATCCCCTGGCTGGGACCGAACCGGATACTGATCCTCCTCTTCTGCCTCCTGGCCCTGGCCTGGTTCTTCGTGGCCCCGGCGCGTAAGTCCGTCCGCGTCACCGTCTTCGGCCTTCTGCTCGCCGCTTTTGCCGCGGCTTTTCTTTTCGAGGCGAAAGTCTTCCCCATCATCCCCACGCGCGAATCGGACAAGCGCCAGTACAACGCCCAGCTGAAGAACAAGCGCATCGAATTCAGCAAGTGGAGCACCATCGACAAGATCGATGTGGCCCCGTGGCTGAATATCCGCAAGGTCATCTGGATCAACGGCGGCACGATGATGTCGTTCATCATGAGCTTCAACGGCGACCTTTCCAAGCTGGAAAAAATCGAATGGGATCCCGCCTCCTTGCCGTACCAGGTCGCCCGGAACGGTACCGCGGTCATCATCGGCTCGGCCGGCGGCTACGAGGTCCTGTGCGCCCTCTCGCACGGCTTCCGCTACGTCGTGGCCATCGAGATGGATCCGGTCATCTGCGCGCTGCTCAAAAAGGAATACGCGGACTATACGGGGCGGATCTTCCTTCTGCCCCAGGTGGACCTCATCGCCGACGAAGGACGAAGTGTCCTCAAGCGCCTGCGGCGCAAGTTCGACGTCATCCAAATGGTCAATTCGCACAATGCCGACTCCCTTCTTTCCGGCGCGCTCAGCATCTCCGAGACCTACATCTACACGGTGGAAAGCTTCAAGGACTATTGGGAGCACCTCGAAGATGACGGGTTGGTCTACATCGTCCACTGGAACGGCGAGCGGCTGTTCGCGACGGCCCTGCAGGCCTTGAAGGAGATGGGAGTGAAGCACCCGGAGGAGAAGTTTTTCGTCGCCCAGCATCGCCGCGGCTTCAATTACTTCTTCCTTAAAAAGGGCGCTATCACTCCCCGTGATTACGAAGTTCTGAAGAGCTCGGTCGGCTCTTTTGCGGACATCGGCTATTCGCCCGACATGCGGCTGGATAACCTCTACTACCGCATGCTGGACGACCTCGACGGGACCGTGCGCAACTCCTCGGTCAATATCGCGCCGGTTTACGACCGTTCTCCCTATTTCAACCAGCCGAACCGCATCGGCCAGTTCCGCTTCCGCAACATGCAGATCCGGGGCATCGGCGAGGACGTCGTCCGCTCCGCGATCATTTATTCCAATTCCATCTATCTGTCCATCCTTTTCCTGTCCCTGCTTTTTTCATTCCTGTTCATCTTCCTGCCCCTGCGCCGGAAACGTACCGGCCCCGGCCAGAAGCCGCTCATTTTTTATTTCTTTTTCATCGGCCTGGCCTTCATCATGGTCGAGATCATTTTCATCAAGATATTCCAGCTCTATCTCGGCAGCCCCGCCATTTCGATTTCGATCATCATCTTCTCCCTGCTGGTCTCCTCCGGGCTCGGCAGCCTGCTGACGGCGCGTTCTTTCCGTCCCTTCGGCAAGCGCATGATCCCGTTCTTCGCGCTCTTCCTGGCCGCGCTCCTCAGCTTCTACGGCTTCACCCTTTTCCCCATCCTTGACCGCTTGATGTTCCTGGGCTTCCGCTGGCGCGTCCTGATCGCCTTCGCGCTGATTTCACTGGCCGGTTTCTTCATGGGGGCTTTCTTTCCCGAGGGCATCCGGCGCCTGGGGGCGAAGGACAAGGGCATGATCGGCTGGGCCTGGGGGGCGAATTCGTTCGCCACGGTCCTTGGTTCGATCATGACCGTGATCGTTTCCATCAACTGGGATTTCACCATCGTGCTTATCCTGGCCGCGCTCTCCTACCTGGCGGCCGCCTTTTTCAGCATACGGGCGGGAAAAGAGCTAACAGCCTGACGCGGGACGCGTTCTTTTTAGCGGGATTTCCTCAAGGGAGCGGAATTTTGCCCTTTACTTGGTACAGGGAGACGGTCGTATCCCAGACCGGAAACACGCGCAGCAGCCGGAACTGAGCAACCACAGCGGGAAAGCGGCGGCGCATCCAGCCCAGTTCGGCATCGTTGAACCGGTCCAAGACCAGGACGTAGTCGGGAGAGTAGCGCGTAAATGGGTCGCGGTCGTTGAACCAGTTCTCATACGACAGGACGGCTTTGAGATTCGTGTCCAGGGTGAGCCTGGGGGCTTCCTGACCCAAAACGACCGAGCCGGCGGGCAGCGTTTCCATGAAACGCGAGGCGGCCTCCAGGCGAAAGGAGGGTTGGCGGAAGAACTGGCTGTTATAGAGAAACAGCGAGCCAGACAGCATCACCGCGAAGACGACCGCAGCCGAGACTCTCCTCCAGGCGGCGTTGGCGCTGCCCAGGAAGATCACGATCCCCGCCGCGGCCGGAATGACCAGGAGTCGCAGGGCGAGGGGAAAGATCCGGAAAGGGGAAATCCCGGCGGCGAGGGTATGGAAGAAAGGGATGAAAAGCCCGGCCGGGATGATGGCCAGCGGCCAGAAAAGACGGCTTTCTATGCGGATCATTTCCCGCTCCCTGAGCAGGAGCGAGACGGCCAGATAAACGGCCGGCAGCAAGGGCAGATAATAGCGCAGCGGGCGGTAATTCAGCAAGCCCATGGAAAGGACGGCGCCGATGATCCAGAAGAAGACGAACAGGTCGAGGTCAACGGCATGCCCAGAGCCGCCCGGCCGGCCGCTGCTCCGCCAACGGGCGATCTTCAAGAGGGCTAGGGCTCCAAACAGAATAAGCAGGAATCCCGCGATCGGCATCAGCTGAAGATAACGCGGCAGAGGGTTGTGCCAGAGGTTGGCGAGGGCTTGGCCGGGCGAACGGGGGAGGGAGAGCATTCCCCAGCCAACGCCGATCTTGCTGAAGGTCGAGCGAAAGGGCAGGTAGATGCCGAAGAACCAGGGCAGCGCCGCCGTGAGCACGCCGGTCAGGAAGACGACCAGCGTGCGGGCGTCGCTGCGGCGCCAGGCCCGGTAGGCCACGGCCAGCAGGGTCGAGATGAGGAAATAGGCGAACAGGTATTTGGACAGGGCGGCGACGGCAGCGGTCAAGCCCAGGCAAAAGAGGGGCCAGCGTTTCTCCCCGGGGCGCGTGAAAAGATAAAAACCCAGCAGGAAGCCGAAAGCCGAAAAATTTTCAAGCAGGCCGATGCGGCTGTACATCAGGCCGTAGAAATCAAAGGCGAAAAGGCAGGTCAAGGCCAGCGCCGGACCTGGCCGCAGGTAGCGGCGCAGTCCGGCATGGAAGAGGCATATCCCCAGCAGGCCGAAAAGGATGTTGACTGCCTTGACCGTGACCATGGAGACGCCGAACAGCCTGAAACCCAGGTAATAGATCATGGTCAGGGGCGCGTTGTAGACCATCGGGTTCCACTCGTCGGTGATCCATTTTCCGAAGAGGACCTTGTTGCGGGCGTTGTGGGAATAGATCCCCTCGTCAAAATAGATCCCGGCGCTTCCCGAAATCTGCGGCAGGATGGTGGGCGGATCGGCCTTGATGTGCTGCACCCGCAGCAAGGCGGCGATGATCAGCAGCAGAAATAGAGCGAATCTTTGCATCCAGGCTGTCCGGGTGGCTCGCGGGTTCATGGTATGGGTCATGGCGGAGGTTTTGCGCTTCAAATCCACTGGCTGAGATTGACGAAGGCCTTGATCTTGATATCGGCCTCGCGCAGGCGCTCCGAAAGGATCTTGGCCAGAGTGAACAATATTTTCACGCCGCTGACCGGGTCTTTTTCGATGAAGCGCAAAAACTTCTCACGGCTGATTTCGAGCATGAAGGTGTCGCTGTGGGCGATGGCCGTGGCGCTGCGCGGCAGGTCCTCGAGCAATGCCATTTCGCCGAAAAAATCGCCTTTCTTGAGCACGGTCAGGGTTTCCTCGCCGCTGACCTTGGCCATCTGGGTGATGCGCACTTCGCCGGAAACGATCCCCAGGATGGACCTGCCGGTGGTGCTCTCCTCGAAAATCGTCTCCCCCTTATGGAAAATGCGCTCCTCGGCAAGACCGGCGAGTTCCTTGATGGCCGCGGCATTCAATTCGCTGAACAGGCTGAGTTTTTTCAGGATGTCCGCGATGATGTCTTTGATATCTTCCATGGCGTTATTTTAGCACAGTCAGCGCAGTTTTTGAACATGCGCCGCGAGGCGGGGACGCATCATTCCGCCGGCGCCAAAATCGGCCCGAGCCCCTCATGGATGTACTCGCGCAGGAACTGGTACACTTCGGGATGGGAAAAATGGAGTTCCCCGACCTGGCGGCGGATGGCGCTCGAGGAAATGCTGAATTCGCCCTTTTCGCTGCGATAGCTGAAATGGAGATCGACCTGGTCCAGGCTGACCAGCAGCGTGAGCAGCGTTTCCTCCAGGTCACCCAGGGGGGGGCAGTCCGGGTGGCTTCTCTGCATGCTGGCCTTGACCTTGGTGCCTAGGCCGACCGAGCTGCGGATAATGAAATCGCCCCGGCAGATCTGGGCGGTGGCCTTCAGCAGGGGAATGCCCAACCCGACTTTCTTGAAGCTTTTGGTGGTGAAAAAAGGATCCTGGACCTTTTCCAGCGTCTGCTCGTCCATACCCCGGCCGTTGTCGGCCACCTCCACGCTCAGGCAGTCCCGCTCCCCGGATTCGACGATGTCCAGGCGGACCTGGCCGGCGCCGGCGGCGACCGAATTTTGCACCAGGTCGATCAGGTGGAAGCAGATGTCTTCAACCATGCGGGTGCGGATAATGGATCCGGTAGGCGCCCTGGCCGGCGGCTGCGATCAGGGCAGGCAGGGAATGGTCGACGGCGTCAAAGACGGTATAGGCGCGGCCGATGTCCTTCAGGAAATGAGCGTCGGAATTGCTGATCAGGGGGAAGCGCGCCAGATCGGGATACATTTTCAACACCGTCTCCGAGCGGGTCGCGCAGGAAATTTCCAGAACCGCGCCGTCGAGTTCGCGCGGTACCAGCCCCAGGTTGATCAGCAGGCCGTAGGGAGCGCTCTCGACATGGGCGGGAATGGCGAATCCCTGATGCTGCCGCACCAGCTCGAGCAGTTCCGGGATGGAAGCATTCAGGGCGTTGAGCAAGAGCTTTTCTTCGCGGCGGATGATGTTGTCCTGCCCGTCGACGACCAGCTGGTCGCCGAAAAAGTCGGGGTCGTTTTTCACGTCGGGGAGCAGGGCGTAAACGCGCTCATTGAAACTCTCGGCCGAACGGCGGTCCTGGAAGAGGCACAGGATGTGAACGTCTTCCCGGGTCTGCGCTTCCATGCCGAAAAGAACCTTCACCCCGTTCTTTTCCCCAAGTTCCGCCGCCACGAAACCGTTTTCGACGCTGTTGTGGTCGGTGACGGCGATCACGTCCAGGCGCAACTCCTTGGCGCGGCGGATGATGGCGGCCGGGGACATCTCCAGGGAGGAACAGGGAGAAAGCGTGGAGTGCAGGTGAAGGTCAGCTGCTATTTTCATGGCGCAGGTCTATAGTAAGAAAATCACGGCCGCTTGTCAATCGCTGCCATCGAATCCAGTATGTGGTTCGTACTTTCGGGCCATTGACATTTCAGACGATTATCTCCAAAATGCCAGCATGGGTAAAACGGATCCCTCTAAAAATTCTGGCAACCGCTGGCCCGCGCTCCGGGGTGTATTCCGGCATCTCTTCTTTTTTGCTCTGGCGATGGGAATCGCTCTTTTTCTCAGCTTGTGTTATCTGGCCCCTCACTTTACGATAAAAAATCATTTTTTTCGTCCCGAGATAGGCCCGCTGCTTCTGGCTGCATTCCTTATTTTTATTCTGCTGATCGGAATCTGGGTTTTCAGCAGCCGAATCTGGATGAAAAAAAGTCAACTAAAATATGCAGAGGCTCTGGCTCTCGATTTTCCGACCTATACGCCGATCGCCTTCCTTCTGCTCGCGCCCCTGGCTCTGACTCATTATTTGACCCGAGACGATCTTCTGGAACGGCTCGGTCTTTTCGCCGCCGCGGTCGCGGCTGCCGTTCTCTATCTGAAAATCATCCGGATCGCCCAAACCGATCAGGCAAGGAAATCGAAATGGGGCTGCCGCCTCGATATTTTCCTGGCCTGGCCGCTCCGCCGGCGGATCGCTGTTTTAGTTTTCATCGCCCTCCTTCTGACAAACGGCGGAGCCTTCCTCATGACCAGCCGGGGGATATCCTTCGGCGGCGATGAACCGCATTATCTGCTGATTTCTCAAAGCTTGATCAAGGACCGAGACCTGGATCTCGCCAACAATTATCAAAACGCGGATTCCAATGCCTTCATGCCGCCTCAGGTTCAGCTTCAGCCTCATACCGTACCTGGGGAAAAAAAGGGAAGTCTCTATTCCTTCCACTCCCCGGGAATAGCGATCCTGCTTCTGCCCTTCTACGCGCTCGGCCTGGCTTTGGGGAAAAGCATGCTTATTTTCCTGATTCGTTTCGGGATGAGCCTGATCGGTGCCTTTCTCGGGATTCAACTATATCTTTACGCACGGGAAGCCTGGGGCCGCGAAAGGCTTGCCCTCGGGTTGTGGGCTTTGGTCACCTTGACGGTCCCGATATTTTTTTATGCCAATCACGTTTATCCGGAAATCGTCGTCGCGGCATTCGGCCTGTTCGCTTTTCGCCGGTTGCGCTTCGCCCGCGCACTCCATACACGGGATCTTGTTCTGATCGGCTTTCTGCTTGCTTCCTTTATTTGGTTCCATGCCTTGAAATATATTTTCATCCAGGCGCCGCTTTTCCTCTATGCGCTTTGGATCGTTTGGAAGAACGACAGGTCAAAGAAACTTTTCCGACGGCTGGCCGCTCTTCTCGTTCCGGCAGGTTTATGTTTTGCGGCCTATTTCTTCTTCCAATACTCCATCTATGGCTCTTTCAATCCTACTTCGGTTTCCTGGCAAGGCGCGATGGACGGCCGGCAATCCATGAGTTTTCTCAAAAATCTTTTCACTGAAATTCCTTTCCAGTTTCGCTGGGAAACCCTGGCCGGGTACTTTTTCGATCAGCGGGACGGCCTGCTTTTTTACGCCCCGATTTATTTCTTTGCCTTTCTTGGCGTGGCGGCGATGCTTCGTGCAAAGTCCAAAGACGTAAGTTGGTTATTGTTCATCGCCGCCCCTTATATCCTTGTTTCGGCATTCTTGACCCAACGGTCGGGCTATGCCCCTCAGGCCCGGCCGCTCGTGGCCGTAATTTGGGTTCTGGCGATTTTCATCGGCGGCTTTATCGCCGAAAACGGAAAACGGGTGTACCGCTATCTTTTCGACGGCGCCGTCGGGTTTTCGCTTCTCGTTACCTGCTGGTTATGCCTGACTCCGTTCGCTCTTTATCAGGAGACGACGTTCGGCACGACCGAACGGGCCGGAAGACTGTTTGCCACTTTGAGCAACCTTCATTTTTACCTGCCGAATCTCTTGCCGTCGTTCATCAAGATCGAAGCAGGCCGCTGGACGCCGAACGTCGTCTGGATCATGGCACTTGTTCTGTTTATCGCCGCCTATCTTTTCTTCCGCGGCCGCAACGTTAAACTGTCTTTTGCCGGGCATGCCGCGGCAGCCTCGGTATGGCTGGCCGGCTTCTTCGCGATGTATGTCTTTTTTCCAAGGCCTGTTCTCGTATCGCCGCGGACGGTGGTTCTGCCCATGGGTGAGAAATGGACGTTCTATTCTCTCTCGCTGGTCGCCCGGATGGGTGAGCCGGGTAATTTCGCGATTCTCCAGGATGACCGGGATTATAATTTTTACTTCACGACGCGGAATCGCTTGGATAAGCTGGAGGTCGTTTTCGGTTCCCTTCACGGCGACTATGTACTCCGGTTGCTGGTGGCCGACGAAAAGGCTTTTGCCGTGAAGACCCGGCGGGAAGTGATAAGCCGGATAATCGAATCACCGCCTGGCTACAGCTGGAAAGGATTGAACCTCTACCGCATCTCGATCCGGCTCGATAAAAAATCGGATGTCCGGACGGCCGTCACGCCTTACGTATTCGTCCTTCGTCCGGGTCGCTGAACATCGCGAACCGCTGCAAACCCTTTCAATAACCCGGTTCGATATGAACTTCCACGCCCAGCCAGCGCTGGTCCCCGGAGCCGGTATTGGCAAGATAGGGGCAGAAGGAACGGCCGCTCTTTATCTTGAGGTGGTACAGGTAGCGGTCGTCGAAGCGGAGGCCGGGGATATGACTGAAGGTGATCTCGCGCCAACCGCCGGCGGGGATGAAAACCTTCTGGATCTTATGCTCGATCTGGAGGCGCACCTGGTTGTCCAGGGGGATGTTTTTCAGCTGCACGAGAAAGGTTTTGACCGGCCGCGGCGCCAGCAGGAACAATTCGAGCTCCTGGTCGGAAAAGGTCCAGAAGCACTCGTCCTCCATGGGATGGAAATTATCATTGAGAAAAAACAGGGTGTATTTATCACCGATATGCTTGTTGAAGGCGCGCGGGTTGGTGTTGCTGGGCAGGGTGGAATACTGGGTCTTTTCAGGGGGGAAAAATTTGGCCGGAAAGGAAATGCCGGGGAAGCGGGGAGAACCGGAATGGTACATGGGGTCCATGTAGACGGGGGCCAGGAAAATCACGGCGGCGCAAACCGGCAGCAGCGAAAAACGGCTGTCAAGGCCGCGGAAGCCGAGAAAGAAGAACAGGGGGAAAATATTGAAAAAATAGCGGTTACCCAGGGAGCCGCCGCCGCCGAAATAATTGTCGGGGGTGATCAGGATATAGAACAGGATGGCCGCGCCGATGGCGGCAAGCACGAACCAATCCTCCGGCTTTTTTTTCTGGAAAAAGAAGAACAGCAGCAGGAAAAAGGCCGCGGGAAAATAGATGAGCATGCCGGTGAAGCGGCCGAACAGGTAGTAAAACAGGTTGTGGACGACAATGGCCGGGCTGAGAAAGAAGCGGCTCCAGTAGTTGTCGCTGCTCATCGGAAAACCGCCGGCAAAGGTGAAGTCAGAGCGCTCGAAAGGGAAATTGCCGTAAAAGGACCTTCTTTCCCCGCCCTGATAATTGAACGACCCGGTCTGGACTTGGCTGAAAAAGAGAAGCCCGCTCAAGATCAGCAGGCAAGCCAGCGCCATTAGCAGGAATTTTTTCCAGTTTTTTTGATAAAGAAGCAGCAGGAACAGAATGCCGATATGCAGGATGTTGTTGGGCTTGGAAAACACGGCCAAGGCGAAAAAAATTCCGGCCAGGCCGTTCCAGACCGGCTTTTTAAAATGGTAGAAAAAGAAAAACAGGCCGGCGAAATTGACGAAAAAATTGAAGAGGTCGGCGGTGATCCACCAGATGTAGATGAAGGTGACGCTGGAAAACAGATAGATGAGGGTCCAGGCGAAGCTCTTTTCCGGCGGATGATGCTGGCGCAGCAGCAGGAAGCCCATGAGCAGGACGAAAAATATCATCAAGCCGTTGGCCAGGAGAAGGCCGTGGGTACCGAACAGCCTGAAGAACGGCGCCGCGGCCAGGGGGTAAACGAAGGACTTGGCGTAATAAAGCCGGCCGTCAGAACCTTTTTTTAAAAACACGCCCATGGGGCCGATCCAGAAAATTTCCCGGATGCGGACGATATCGGCGCGGGTGTATTCCAGGTCGCCGTCGAAAGCCAGGCTCTGGATAATGGAAAAATAGGTCGATTCGTCGGAAAAGAAACCGCCTTTCATGGTTTTCGGCAGTTCGGTCGCGAAGGAGAAAAAAATAACGGCCAACAGGAACAGGATGAAAAAATTTCTTATCAATTTCTCTGTCATGAGCGGACCTATTATATCAGAATCGAGAAGAAAAAAAAACTGGGCTGCCCCGGCCGGCGCCGCCTTATCTGCTCAAGAACTTGACCTTGATATAGGCCAGGCCAATGCTCAGGTACTTGCCCAGGTCGCGGAGCGAATGGATCGATCTGAGCACGGCGGGCATTTTTTTCCAGAGAGATATTTTCTTGGCGCCGGTCGACCACTTGAGGATCAGCTCGCCGATCTGGGCCCAGGTGAACTGCTCCTTGAAGAGCGGCACATCGCCCTGGGCGGCCGGGAGGGTCTCCACGCGGCGGTCGTGCCGGGTCCAGGAAAAATCGGCCGGGAGCAGTTTCTTTTCCCTGGCGTACGCCTCCAGCTCGGTACCGGGATAGATGTGCAGGATGGAAACGGTGATGTCGACCTTGTCCTTGATCTGGTCGATGAGCTTCAGGCTCTGTTGGGCTTCGGCCCAGGTTTCGGTCGGGTGGGAAAATATGAAAAAGGCGGTGGCCTGGATGGCGAGCTTTTGCGCCCAGTCCACCGCTTGGAAGACCTGGGCGTCGCTGATGTTCTTGTGGATGATGTCCCGGCGTACCCGCTCCGACCCGGCTTCGACCCCGAAGGAGATGTACTGCACGCCGGCTTCGCGCATCAGCGCCAGCAGGTCGTAGGAGAGGATGTCAATGCGCAACTCGGCCACGAAACGGATGCCCATTTTTTCGCTGATCAGCAGGCGGCAGAGTTCCTCGGTGCGTTTGAGGCTGTAGTTGAATGTGTCGTCGAAGAACCACAGCACCTCGGCGCCGAACTGCTCGCGGTTCCAGCGGATCTCCTCGACCGCCCGCTGCGGAGAATAACCGCGCACGTGGCGGCCCCAGGTGAAGGGGGTGGGACAGAAATTGCAGTTGAACGGGCAGCCGCGCGAGGTGATGATGTTGGTGGCCCGGAGCAGCCGGTCGTCCACCGGCCAGAGAAAATCATATTTGTCCATGGGGATGAGATGCTTGGCCGGAAAGGGTAGGGGATCGAGGTTTTCGATCATCGGCCGCGCGCCGGTATAGCAGGCTTGGCCGTCGCGGCGGAAAATGATGCCCTTGATCTTGGCCAGCTCGCGGCTGTCCGCCCCGGCATCATGCCAGGCGGCTATCTCCAGGATGGTGCGCTCGCCTTCGCCGATCACGGCCAGGTCGATGGCCGGGATATGGGCGACCATGTCCATGCCGGCCATGGTGGCGTGTGGGCCGCCGACGACCAGCCGCTTTTGCGGGAATTCCGCCTTGATCGCCTCCAGCAGGTCGAAAATTTCGAAGCGATTCTCGGTGGTGACGGACATGCCGATAAGGTCGGCGTCGTATTCGCGGATCGCCTGCAATATGCTGCTTTTACTGAGCTTGAGCACATCGGAGGCCGTGACCCGCACCGGGAGGTTGTTTTTTTCCAGGACGGCGGCGATGAACAATATCCCCAGCGGCGGCATCGTGTTGTGCTCCTGCCAGCGTTGGGCGATATAACCGCTGGGTGGGATGATCAAATGAGTTTTCACCTGGATTCCTTTTGCTGAAGAAGCATTATAGCAGATATTCCGCGCTGATTGAAGGATCCAATGGAGACACGGAACGTTTGTCCCCTTTCACGGCATGCGCTTGAAAAGCATCTTTTTCAGGAATTCGCGCGGGATGCCGCCCAGGGTGCTCCGCCCGATGCGGTCGCAGGCGCGGCAGGCCGCGAATCCCGAGATGTCGGCTTCGGCAAAAGCCCGGCGCAATTCCCGCATGGGAAGGCCGTTCCAGATTCCCAGCATGGGGTCTACGGAAGCATTTCCCAGTCGGGTGCATCCGAAAAAATCCTGGGCGCAGGGCGCCACGTCGCCGTTTGAAAAAACAACCAGGGCATTCCAGGGAAACGTACAAGCCGAAAATTCATGCTTCGCGTCGGCGTTGCCCAGATAGCCGGCCCAGTTGTGCGTTTTCTTCAAGACCACTTCATCCAGACCCAGCCTTTTAAAGCGGCGGACGAATTTTTTTCGCTCCGCAGCCTCGTCCGCAACTTCATTTCCAGCTTGGGAAATTTCCATCATTTCGATCGCCAGACGCGGGGTCTTCTTTTGCAATTGCCGGCGCCGTTCCAGGAAGGCGGTTATGTTTTCCGTAACCCGGGCAAAGTTGGCCCCGACGCGGTTCTTTTCGTAGGTCGCGGCGCTGAAGCCGTCAAAGGAGATCGACAGGCGCTGCAGGCCAGAAGTCAGGATCGCCTCGCTCACATCGCCCATCAGCAGGGTGGCGTTGGTGTGGAGCTTGCAGGAAAGCCCTTTGGCGGCGGCATAGTGGATAAAGCGGCCGGCTTGCGGATGCAGCAGCGACTCGCCGCGGTGATGCAGGTTGATTTCAAAGGCGAACTCCCGCGCCTGGTCGATGATATACTTGAACAAGGGCCAGGGCATGTCGCCTTTGCCCGCGGCGGGCAGGTCCTTGTTCGGGCAAACGGGACAGCGCAAATTGCAGCGGGAGCTCAGCTCGACCCACAGGCGCAGCGGCGGCGGCGCCACGACGTTATCGCGGCGGCGGTAGCTGCGGTAAAGTGCGAGCAGGCGCCGGTAATATTTGATTTTTCCCGTCATGGTTGTGCCCGATTGTAGGCGAATTGCGGAACAGCGTCAAGTGCGTCTGGCAAAATTAAAATTGACAAACAATACTGCCAGAACTAAAATTGGATTAATGGCAAAAAAAAATTCCCGTCCCTGGCAACTGCAAATGTACGACCGCTCGCTGAAAAAGAAAATGAAGGTCAGGGCCCTGAAAAAATTCCTGGGCGAAGAAACGGAACGGAAGTGCCTGTTGATCACCTG
>JAPKZM010000028.1 GCA_026393775.1 Candidatus Aminicenantota bacterium | reverse complement strand
TGGTCGGCGTCATCGCCGGGTCTTACTCGACCATCTACCAGTCCTGCGCCTGGTTGAAAGTCTGGGAAAGATATTTCTTAAAAAGAAAAAAAAGTTGAAAATGTGCTTGCTTTATTCTTTTTTTTATTGTATAAAAGAGCTTGGAAATATTAAAAAAATTTAACAGGGAGGCATAGCATGTTCGGGGATTCGTTAATAATATCTTCCGGTACTCGCAAACATACTCAGAAATGGTTGATTTTGCCAATTTCTCTATTGCTTCATGCCTTACTCATCGCCTCGGTTGTCGTAGTTCCCTTGATGATGGCCGATACGAATCTTCCTCAGGTCAAGGTGACCAACGTCTTCGTCATGGCGCCTCCGCCTCCGCCGCCGCCGCCTCCGGCCGCGGCTAAGAAGCGGGGCAGCGCGGAACAGAAGGCGACGGATAGCGCCAAGAAAGCCGCCGACAGCAGGCCGATCATCGCCGGCAGGCTGGTGGCTCCGATCGAAGTCCCCACCATCATCCAGGAGGAAGACGTGGGCAATTTCGCCGGCATCGAAGGCGGTGTTGAAGGCGGTGTTGAAGGCGGCGTCGAAGGCGGCGTCGTAGGCGGCGTTCTCGGCGGCGTGGAAGGTGGAACGCTCATGGACAACACCCAGCAAGCCATCCGGGTCGCCAGCGTGCAAAGGCCCAGGCTGATCAAGCAGACCCGGCCGGTCTATCCGCAGATCGCCCTGACGGCCCGCATCCAGGGTGTGGTCATCATCGAGGCCATGACCGATATTTACGGCCGCGTGCGCCAGGCCAGGGTCATTTCCGGTCACCCCCTGCTCAACGATGCCGCGCTGAGCGCCATCAAGCAGTGGGTCTATGAACCCTATATTTTGAACGGCATACCCAAACCGGTCATTTTCACGGCCACGGTGACGTTCACCCTGCAAAACCAGTGACGAACGGTATTTTTGCCCATAAGGAATTTTAAATAAATCTTAATTTAGGAGGTCTATTATGTCATGGGATTTAGTTGAAATGTGGCACAGTATGAGTCTTATTCCAAAGGCCGTTGTTATCACCCTGGTGCTGATGTCGGTGTATTGCTTCGCCACGGGCATCGAGAGGCTCATTGTTTTCGGCAAGGCGAAAAAGCAGTCCAGGATTTTATTGAAGCTTATCGCCGCGCTCTGGCAGGAAGGTAAAGTTGAAGATTCTATCAAGTTGTCTGCTGATAAAAGATTCAAAAACAGCCACCTTGCCAAAGTCTTGGTCGCCGGCTTGAACGAATTGCAGTATCCGACGGACAGCAAGTCCAGCCACGCTGACGTCGTCGAATCCGCCAAAAGAGCCATCGAAAGAGCCACCATCAAAGGCGTTCAGGAATTTAAAAGAGGCTTGAACGGCTTGGCGACCATCGGCTCAACCGGCCCGTTCGTCGGCCTGTTCGGCACGGTGTTTGGAATCATCACCGCTTTCCAGGGCATGGGCGTCTCCGGTTCCGGCGGGATCGGCGCGGTCGCGGGCGGTATTGCGGAAGCCCTGGTTACCACCGGCTTCGGAATCATCGTTGCCGTCGTCGCCGTTTGGTTCTTCAATATCCTGCTCAACCGCGTGGATGTTTTTACCGGTGAAATGGCCAATGCGTCTTCGGAACTGATTGATCATTTTATCAAGCTGAAATCGAAGTAATAAGGAGCAGATCATGAGTGTCGAAATTGGCTCTAAATCTGCAAAATCTGAACCCAATGTGGTTCCTCTTTGCGATATTTTGCTGGTGTTGCTGATCATCTTCATGGTCGTGACGCCGATGATTTCAAAAGGAGCCAACGTCACTTTGCCCGAAGCCAAATACGTTGCCAGTCAACCCGACCCCGCCCAGATACTCACCGTTTTTATCAAGAAGAACGGTGAGGTCTACCTGGATGACAAGGAGGTCAAGGAGCTGGAAAACTTGGGCCAGATGATCATCGATAAGCTGGAAGATTTGCAGAGACCGGATAAAAAAGTCCTGCTCAAGGCTGATCTGCAAGCCGCCTACGGCAAAGTAGTCGATGTGCTGAGCGCGATCAAGGATGCCCAGATTGAAGTCATCGGCTTGGTCACAGAGCAAAAAGCATCATCGATGGAATAATTTCATTATTCTGACTATAGAAAGGGGAAGAAGAAATTCTTCCCCTTTTTTTTTACAGCGGAATGCGCACCTTGACGGCGGCGGGAATGACCGTGATGTCATAATCCAACAGCTCGCTGCCGCCGTATTCACCGTCGAAATGAAAAGGCATCGGCCCGTGCAGGGAGCGGACGTGAATGCGGTCGAACTTGAATGACCGGTAAAAAGGGAATTTGTCAATGTTGCCGGTGAAAAGCCTCTGGAGGCTCAGGGGAGATTGGATCAGTTTGAATTTGTTCAGAATGCACAAATCGAGCAAGTGATCATAGGGGGAGGCGTAGGGTGCGATCACCACATTGGCGCCGTATTCCCTGAAATTGGCCATGGCCAGAATCATGATTTCGTCTTCAAATTCGCTTTCGGCGGTGGTCACCCGGACATGGAACGTCGGCATTTCAAAAATTCCCTTCAAGGCAAAATAAAAATAGGGGAGGATGCCGCGTGTCTTGGACTCCCGATTGAATTTTTTGGATATCAAGCCGTCCAAGCCGATACCCGCCACGTTGAAAAAAAGAATATGATTGATTTTGCCCGCATCGATGAACACATCCTGACCGTGGATCAGCGTGTCCAGCGCCCGCCGCCAGGACAGGGGAATATTCAGGTTCCGGGCCAGGCCGTTGCCGGAGCCGCCGGGAAGGATCCCCAGCGTCTTATTGGTGTTGAGCAGGGAAGTGGCCACGGAGTTGACGGTCCCATCGCCGCCGAAAGCGGCAAAAATATCGAAATGCGGCAGCCCCTGGCGGGTGATTTCGTTGGCATGGGCCGGCGAGCTGGTATGCACCAGGGACACGCTGGCAAAATGCCGGCTCAGCTTGCGGATGATCGATGCGGTGGTGATGTCCTTGGAAATGAATCCCGACGCCGGGTTCAATATCACCAGAATCCTTTCAGAGCTGCAGTTCATGGCTGGCTATCGTAACCTGGCTGGGACGGATTTTCTCGAGTCGCGCTCACCTGCTCCGAGAATTCTTTTGGCCGCAGGCCGGACAAAACTTGGTCCCGGGTTGCAGCTCGGTGCCGCACTTGGAGCAGAACGAGCCGGGGGGGAATTCGCTGCCGCACTCCGGGCAAAACTTGGCGGTCGCGGGGGCCTCTTTCTTGCATTTTGGACATGGCCTGGTTCTTTCATCCGCCTTGGCCGCCGCGGCCCCGGCCTTTTTCCCCTGTTCGACGGCCTGGTTGATCATTCCGGGGATCATCATACCGAATCCCGCTCCCATGCCCAGCCCCATGCCCGAAGAGGCTTCGCCGCTGTTCTCCGCTGCTTTTTCCACAGCCTTGGCCGCCTTGAACTGCATAAATTTTCCCATGTCGCCGATGGCGCCCATTCCGGCCCGTTCATCGATCATTTTTTGCACTTCCTCGGGTGGAGTGATGGAGTTGATGACCAGATCGGATATCTCCAGGCCGTACTTGGCGAAATCATCGCTCAAACGCGATTTCAATCCAGCGGCCATTTCGTCGAAATACTGCGGCAGTTCGAAAATGGTCTTGAGTGTTTCACCCAGAAAGTCATTCAAGCGGCCAACCAGCAGGTCGCGCAGGTAATCTTCGATCTGATCCGAGGTGTAGACCGCCTGGGTCCCGGCCACCTCGGCGATGAATACCTGCGGGTTGCTGACCTTGATGGAGAAGATACCGAACGCCCGCAGGCGGACGAAACCCAGTTCGGAGTCCTTGAAACTGACCGGTTCCTTGGTCCCCCATTTCAGGTTCAGGAAGGTCTTCAAATTGACAAAGTAGACCTGGGCCTGGAACGGAGATTTGAAACCGTAGGGGAGCGACAACAGGCGGGTCAGCCCGGGCATGTTCATGGTGGAAAGCACGTGGCGTCCGGCTTTTTAGGTGTCCAGCGCCATGCCGTC
>JAPKZM010000233.1 GCA_026393775.1 Candidatus Aminicenantota bacterium | reverse complement strand
TTGGTGGCGTGCATCAGGTTCAGGGCCGCGTCCGACGAGGGGCGGTCCGAGGAGCGCTGCGAACCGACCATGACGATCGGGATGGGCGGGTTCTGCACCATGAAGGAGAGGATGCCGGCCGTGTGGTGCATGGTGTCGGTTCCGTGACCGATGACAATGCCGTCGATCCCCTTGCGGATCTCCTCGCCGATGGCCTTGGCGAGTCCCTTGTACTGCTCGGGCCCCATGTTCTCGGAGAAGACGGCGAAGAGCTTCTCGGTGGTCAGGTTGCAGATGTCGGCCAGCTCGGGGACGGCGCCGTAGAGCTCACCTGGCGAAAAAGCGGGGATGACGGCGCCGGTGCGGTAGTCGAGGCGCGAGGCGATGGTGCCGCCCGTGCCCAGCAGCTTGACATTCTTCTTTTCCCTGGAGAACGGGAACTGTTTCTCCGGTATCTTGTAGTGCGCCTCCTTGTAGCCGAGTTCCTCCATCGCCCGCACCGTCTCGACGGCGATGCCGACGTTGTAGCCGGTGGCCAGCTTCAGCACGATATGGCGCGGGTCGTCGTTCTCCGAGCGCGGCAGCACGATGCCGCGGAAATCGCCGCGTGTGGTCTTGATCGCGGCATCGCTCCAGACGCGGATGTTGAACTTCTTGAGCAGCTCCAGCGCCGCCCCCTTGTAGCCCTTGAAGAGATCGCTCATCGGTCGCCTCCGTCGGCCAGGAGGGCCGCCACCTCGCGCATGGGCACATTGCCGAGCGCCGGCTGCCTCAGGTTGCCGGCGATCCAGCGTGACGCCGCGCCGGGGTTCTTCGAGGTGCGGATCTTTGCGAATTTTTTCTTCAAGATGGGCAGCGGTGCCAGGACTTCCTTGCGGTTCATCTTCCTGAAGTTCACCGTGGTCAGCAGCGATTGAAAGTCCAGGTTGGGATGCTCGAACACGACCGGCAGCAGGGCTTTGACGATTTCCAGCTCCAGCTTCTCCTTTTTGAGAAAGGCAAAGAGGTCGTACAGGCGTTCGAAGCTGAAGCCCGCGGCCGGCCCTGAAGGTCCCCGACGAGGGGGCTGCTTGCCCAGCAGGTGCTTGAGATCGTGGCCCAGGACGATCGCGGCGAAGCGCGGCGCGACGCCAAGCCCGGCCTGGAGCTTTTCCAGCAGCGGCGCCAGGTTGTGCGTCAGCAGGAAGGTGAAGGTGTCGACGGGGACGTCCCAGGCCTTGAACTGCTCAAGGCGCCCGCTGACAGCCACCGGCATGGCGGCGCGCACGCGCGCAATCAGCTCCTCTTCGACCGGGATGGGCGCCGAGTCGGTGTCGGGGTACATGCGGTCGGGGCCGGGCAGGACGCGTTCAAAGATGGTGGTACCGTCGCTGAAGCTTTTCCGCGTCTCGTTGGGCACGCCCTGGAAGGCCAGGCGGCAGCGCTCCTCGATCGTCTCCAGCCCCGTCTTCACATCTTCATCGGGGGCCCAGAACAGCACCTGGGCATCTTCTTCGCCCGATTTCAGCGCCTTGCGCGCATGCTTGAATATCTTTTCGTCGGCCGCCGGAGCGTCAATCGGATCGGAGTGGAGCATGTTGGGCTTCTCCAGGCAGGCGATGACCTTCAGACGGTCGCCGATCTCGTCGGCGAACGACTTGCCGGGCTGAGTGAAGAACGAAAGGATGCCCGTAAAGCCGGGCAGGTTGACCGCCAGCAAACGCAGCTTGTTCTTCTTGGCCTCTTTGAGCAGGGGATGGCCCGCGCCCAGGGCCTCGGCGTCCAGTTCCTTGTGCCCGGGTTTCCAGCCCGCAGGATCCGGGACACGCCGCCGCAGCTCCTCGCGGATCTCCAGCAACGCCTTCTGGCGGAAGGCCTCGTTGTGGACCAGCTCGGGGATCCAGGCGATATGGGCCACGCCCTTGATCTCCACGCGGGTGCCGCCCGTGACACTGACGTTGACGTCCTCGCGGGCGGCGCCGATGCCGGTGCGCACCTTGCCGGTGCTGCGCGCCAGGAAGCGGAGGTAGTGCGCCGCTTCGGCGGCTTCGTCAGGGGTCTTCATATCCGGGTAGGTCACGGTCTCCATCAACGGCATGCCCAGGCGGTCGGTGGAATAGACCCGGGTGTGGCCGACGTCGGACACCTCGCGACAGGCGTCCTCTTCGACGCTCAGCTGGATGATGCGCACTTTTTTTTTGCTCAGCGGGATCTCGCCCTCGATGCCCAAAATGCCGGTGCGCTGGAAGCCGGTGGGGATGCTGCCGTCAAGGTACTGCTTGCGCGTGATGTGGAACTCGCCGACGATGTTGGCCTTCAGCAGCAGAGCCACCTCCATGGCGATCTCCAGGGCCTGACGGTTGACCAGGAAAGGCGGCGTGTCGTCGATCTCATAGGTGCAGGTGGTTTCGTTTTTGATGCGATAAACAACGATCTTGCGCGTCTTGAACTCCATCAGGGCCGTGCCATCGTACTCGCCCAACTCGGAAAGGGTCGGCCGCATGTGACGGATGATCTCGGCGTCGTAGTCCTCGTGGTCGTGGTATCTCCCGGCGGGGCAACGGCAGAAGAGCTTCTTATCGGTCTTCAGCTGCTGGTGGATCTCCAGTCCGCACTTGAAACCCAGCTCGGCATAGGTTTGGGCGCTGGTTTTCCGGCGCGGGGTCCAGCCGACCCGCTTCCGGCTCAGATCATAATTTTGGCGCGGAGTGAAGGGTGATTTCATTTTCCGTCCTCGGTATAGAAAGTTAAATATATGTCCAAGCCACCCGTTTGTCAAGATTCAGACGCGAGTGCATTTTTCCGATCTCCTGGGCGCGGCGGAAATTTTTTCATGCCTGCCGTCTAATACCACCTCAAGGAGGCAACATGAATAAAATCAGCATGATCGTGATCCTTTTGTTATGCGTCGGCGGTTTCGGCATGGCCGCGGCAAAGGCGACGGCAGCGAAGCCGCAAATCCAGCTGGCCATCCTGCTCGATACCAGCGGCAGCATGGATGGTCTGATCGGCCAGGCCAAATCACGGCTGTGGAAGATCGTCAACCAGCTGGCCACGGCCAAAAAGAACGGCCAGACGCCGCACTTGCGGGTCGCGTTGTATGAGTACGGCCAGGACACCATCCCCGCCGCCTCCGGCTACCTGCGCCGGATCGTGCCGCTGAGCGGGGACCTCGACCGCATCTCCGAGGAATTGTTCAGGTTGAAAACCAACGGCGGCAGCGAATTCTGCGGCCAGGTCATCCAGTCCGCGGTACAGGAGCTTGAGTGGAGCCCGGGCGGCAGCGACCTGAAGATGATCGTCATCGCCGGCAACGAACCGTTCACCCAGGGCGGGACCGACTATCGCGGCGCCTGCCGCGAGGCGATCGCGCGCGGCATCATCGTCAACACCATCTTCTGCGGCGACTACCAGGAGGGCTTGCGCACCGACTGGAAGGCCGGGTCCGACCTGACCAACGGCCAGTACCTGGCCATTGACGCCAACAACGCCCCGCCGCCGGTCGACGCTCCCCAGGACGCGGAGATCGCCGGCCTCAGCCAAGAACTGAACCGGACCTACGTCGCTTATGGCCAGGGGGGGGCCGGGGGGCTGGCGCGGCAGAAGGAACAGGACAAGAACGCGGCCGCCGTGAGCGGCGAGGTCCTGGCCCAGCGGGCGGCGGCAAAAACGGCGCCACAGTACAATAACTCCTCCTGGGACTTGGTCGACGCCAAGAAATCGGGGCAGGTCAAAGTGGAGGAGCTGAGCGAGTCGGAGCTGCCGCAGGCGATGAAGGGGATGTCCGCCAAGGAACGCAACGAATACGTGGCGGCCATGCAGGGCAAGCGGGATGAGCTGCAGAAGAAGATCGCCCGCTTGAACGGCGAGCGCGAGAAATTCGTCAGGGAAAAAATGCAGAGTAGCGCCGCCACCGATACCCTGGACGAGGCCATCCTCCGTGCCCTGCGCAGCCAGGCGAAGGGAAAGAATTTTAAATTCGAAAAATAGGGGACAAACGTCATGGAAAAGAAAATGAGCAATCGAACATCTTGGCTTTCCGCCCTATTGGCCGCGGTCTTGGTTTTTGCCGCGGCCGGCCTGCGTGCCGACGGCTTCATCGTCATCCCCCGGCCGCCCCATCCGGGGCCAACGTCCCACTTTCCCCTGGAAGTGGCCCGGCATGACGTCCGGGTGACGATCGACGAGCAGCTGGCCACCACCGTCGTCGACCAGGAGTTCTACAATCCCAACGATTCCCGCCTAGAAGGATATTATTTGTTTCCCCTGCCCGCCGGCGCCGTGATTAGGGATTTCAGCATGTGGATCGATGGCCGCGAGACCCGGGCCGAGCTGCTCGACGCCGCGAAGGCCCGGGGCATATACGAGGACATCGTGCGCCGGCTGCGCGATCCGGCCCTGCTGGAGTACGACGGTCGCGGCGTGTTCAAAATGCGCGTCTTCCCCATCGAGCCCCGCAGCAAAAAAAGGATCAAGATCTCCTACCACGAGGTCCTGGAAAAGAATAACGGCGCCATCGCCTATTTCTACCCGCTGGGAACGGAAAAATTCTCGGCCAGAAGCATTCCCGCAGTCAGCATCGTCCTGGACATCCGTTCGGCGGCGCCGCTGGCCGGCATCCACTCCCCCACCCACCCGGTGACGGTCTCGCGCCCGGCCCCCGGCCGGGCCAGGGTGAGCTACTTGACCCGGGACATCCTCCCGGACAGCGATTTCCGCTTATTCTTTACCCCGGCTTCCGGCCGCCTCGGATTTTCCCTGCTGGCCTTCCGGCCGAGCGGCCAGGATGGCACGTTTTTCCTGAGCATCGCGCCCGGCTTCGCTAAAGACAACGAGGATGCCGGTGCCAAGGACATCACCTTTGTCGTCGACACCTCGGGCAGCATGGCCGGCCGGGCCATGGAGCAGGCGCGCAACGCCATGACCTATTGCCTGGGGCGGCTGAACCGCAACGACCGCTTCAATATCATCCGCTTCGCCACCGAGGCCGAACCCCTGTTCCCGGAACTGGCTGCCGCGTCTGGGGCGAACCTGGCCAGAGCGAAGGAATTCATCGCGGGCTGGCAGGCCGCCGGCGGCACCAACTGCGAAGAAGCGCTGAAACTGGCCCTAAAGGTCCCCGATGAGGGGGCCCTGAAGGTCCCTGATAAGGGAGCCGGCAGAGGGTCAACGGACCGCCCGCGCCTGGTCGTCCTGGTCACCGACGGCAAGCCGACGATCGGCGAGACCGGCGACGAGGCCCTGTTGCGCCTCGTCGCCGGCGCCGCCCACGGCCGCCCTGAAGGTCCCCAACGAGGGGGGTTGCGCCTCTTCCCCGTGGCCATCGGCAGCGAGATTAACACCCACCTGCTGGACGGGTTCGCCGAGCAGACCCGCACCTTCCGCACCTATATCGCCGCCAACGAAGACATCGAGGCGGGCATCGCCCGCTTTTACGACAAGATCCGCTCACCGGTCCTGAGCAACATCCGCCTGGACATTTCTCCAAGCGCCCGCGCCGCTCAGCTCCACCCGCGCGAGATGCCCGACCTATACCGCGGCTCAACCCTGACCGTTGTCGGCCGCTACCAGGGCTCGGGTCCGGCAACGATCACCGTCCGCGGCGAGGTGGATGGCCGAAGCGAGGAGTTTACCTTCCACGCCGATTTCCCGGCCGAAAGCCTCGATCATGACTTCTTGCCGCCGCTCTGGGCCGCCCGCCGCGTCGGCTTCCTCCTCGACCAGCTTCGCCTGCACGGCGAGAACAAGGAGCTGGTCGACGAGGTGACCCGCCTGGCGCGGCAGTACGGCATCGTCACCCCCTATACGAGCTACTTGATCGTGGAGGATGAAAAGGTCCGTCGCGACCGCGGCGACCTGATCGAGACCGACATGACCATGGGGGGTATTCCCGCGCAGCCGGCGCTGGAGCGCGAGCAGCGCGAGGAGTTCGCCGCCATGAAAGACAAATCGGGGCTCGGCAGCGTGCGCGCCTCGAGCGAATTGCAGAAGCTGAACCAGGCGCAGGCCGTCGCCGAGACGCGTTCCGGCGGAAACTCCATGCGCGAGCTTGGCCGGCAGGTCAGGACCGTGCAGGGTACGGCGTTTTACCTGAGCAACGGCGTTTGGGTCGATGCCCGCGTCCAGGGGAAAACCAAATTCCCGCTGACGCGCATCGCCTTCGCCTCGGCGGACTACTTCTCCCTGCTGAAGAAACAGCCGGGGCTGGCGCCCATTCTGGCACTGGGTCACCGCGTGCGCCTGGTTGCCGCTGGCCGTATCATTGAAATCTACGACCCGGGCTCGGCCGCGGAGTGATTCAGCGGATCGAGGTGAAGAGATTGAACGCGGGCGGGTACGACAGGTGCTTCTTCACCGTGCACGACTGGGCCGCTTGCACCACGGCGGCCCGGTATTTCTTCGGAAAAGAGGCGGGTAGGACAATCTCGATGTCGATCTTGCCGATCAAGTGGCTTCCCGGGTCTCTCTCCATGCGCTGGTTCAGCTCGATGCCCGCCGAGTCGATATGGCGCTGCTGGCAGAAGGAAAGGACGTAGAAGCCGGCGCAGGTGCCCAGCGAAGCCAGGAAGAGCTCGAAGGGGGACGGGGCGCTGTTGTCACCGCCACCGTCAACGGGCTGGTCGGTCTTATGAACGAAGCCGTTGTATTCGGCGTTCACTTTCTTGCCGCCGGGAAAATAAATTTTCATGTCCATGGTTTTTCTCCTGGAATGATCGACAAGGAATCGATATACGGTTGCCGACGCTGTTCGGCAGCCGCTCGATTTCCCAATACGGATTTTAGCCCAAAAAAGCCGGGAAAGCAAATGCCGTTTTGATTCTCCACGAAAATTGATTTGTGGCCGGAGCTTGTGCTACAATGGTCAAGAGAAATACAATCGGAGGCGACCATGAAAATTAGAATCTTGCTCGCATTGATAGCCGGTTGGCCGTTACTGGCATCCGCCCAGGGCACTATCGATTTTAGCGCATATTTTGTCGACCAGACCATGCGCGTGGACGTCTTCCACACTGGCGATGCCAAAGAAGAAATGTTCGCCATCGACCGCATCATCCAGGAGGGGCCTTGGGCCGGCAATCCGCGCCGGCTGATCGCGCCCTTCGCGTTTGGCCGCTACCTGCTGCGGGTGAGCGATCTGGCCTCCGGAGAACTGATCTACAGCAAGGGCTTCGACAGCTACTTCGGAGAGTACAAGACCACCGAGCCGGGAGTGAAAGGGGTTAAGAAGACATTTTCCGAGTCGCTGCTTATCCCCTTCCCCAAGGAAAAGGTTCGCCTGGAGGTCCTGCTGCGCGACCGCCAGAACCAGCCCCAACTGTTATTCAAAACGGAGATCGACCCGACCGATATGTTCATTGTTCGGGAAAAGCCCGCCAGCGACGTGAAGATGGACAATATAGTGAAAAACGGGCCTCCCGCTAGCAAAGTCGACCTGGTCATCCTGGCCGAGGGTTATACGGAAGGCCAGTGGCAGAAATTCCAGAAAGACCTGGACCATTTCTGCGCCACCATCCTCAGCCAGGAGCCATACAAAACCTACCAGGACCGCTTCAATATCACCGGCGTGTTCAAGGCTTCGGCCGAAAGCGGTTGCGACGAGCCGAGCTACGGGACGTTCAAGAACACCGCCCTGGGCGCCTCATTCGATTCCTTCGGCTCGGAGCGCTACCTGCTGACCGACGACAACCGCGCCATGCGCGACATGGCCGCCCATGTCCCTTACGACGCCATATTGATCATGGTCAACCACCCGCGCTACGGCGGCGGCGGCATCTACAATCTCTTCTGCGTTTTCACCAGCGACGACCAGTGGCGCGACTACCTGGTCATGCACGAGTTCGGCCACTCCTTCAGCGGCCTGGCCGATGAGTATTACACCTCCGCGGTGGCCTACAACGAGTTCTATCCGCCCGGGGTGGAGCCGCTGGAAGCCAACATCACCGCCCTGCTCGATGCCAAGAACATCAAATGGAAGGAGCTGGTGACGAAGAAGACCGCGGTGCCCACGCCGTGGGAGAAGGCGGCCTTCGAGGCGATGGACATGGCCTATCAGAAAAAGCGCCAGGAGACGAACGAGAGGATCGCCGCCCTGAAACGCGCCAACGCCCCCAAGGAAGAGATCGACTCCCTGCAGGCCAAAAGCGATGAGATGTCGCGGCTGAACGGCCTGGAGGTGAATGCCTTCTTCAAGAAGAGCCGCTTCCAGGGCAAGGTCGGCGCCTTCGAGGGGGCCGGCTACGCGGCCAAGGGCTTGTTCCGGCCCATGCTCGACTGCCTGATGTTCAGCCGCGGCCTGCGCCCGCTGTGCAAGGTCTGCGAACGGGCGGTCGTCGACACCATCCGCTATTACAGCGAATAAGCGGGCGGTCTATTTCTCGACGAGTCGCCCTTATTGCCTCAGGGGCAGGATCTTTTTGAACAGCTCCTTCTCGTCGGCGATTTTCTTTTCATTGCCGACCACGCAAAGGTTGTTCTGGGCCATCACCGCTTCCACCATCTTGGCAAATCCCTTCAGGTCCCCCGCCGTCGTGCCCAGGATCTCATCACGTTCTTTTTGCAGCATGGCCAAGGTGTCGCCCACGAGATATCGCCGCACAGCGAGATAGCCTTTCTGGTTGGGGTTGAGGGGCCGGTCCCAGCCGGAAATGGTTCCGATGATCAGCCGGCGCAGGTCGCGCTCGTCCAGGATCAGGTCCGACAGGAAGCGGCTGGCCCCCAGGTAGTTTTCGACCGTTTTCTTCAGGTTGGGGTCGCGGTACGAGGCGAACGCCAGGAAGCCGGCGTTGTCCATGATGGCAAAGCCGCCGTAGGCGCCCCCCTGCACGCGGATGGTGTTCTGGAGATATACCGTGGAGAGCAATTGGTTCAGCACGTTCATTTTCCCGTTGTATTGAAAACCCAGTTTCTTGTAATCGCTCCCCTTTATAACATATTGGACTTTCGACGCGTCCTGGAACCCTTCATTCAAAGGCTCTTTGGCGAAGCGATATTCAACAGCTTTAAACTCATGCTTTGGCAGGCCCGCCAACATGGCAGACAATGCGTTCTTGACCGCCTTCAGCTGCTCATTCTGGCAGGTAATGCCGACTGTCAAGCCGTTTTGATTTACCAGTTTAGCTTGCACCGCCTTGAGTTTTGCGGCGATTTTTTTCAAATTGGGCTCCCGGTTGATGCCGCACAAGAATTGATAAAAACCGAACCCGGAAGTCAGGTCCTGATAGGCGTAACGATTGGACATGTAGGAGCCGAGGCGCCGCATTGCAATTCCAAGGCCATTGTAGGCGAGACGTTGCTCAAATTGAGCCTTCGTTCGCAGCAGTAATTCTTTGAGCCGTGCATCATCATCCCATTTGGAATGGAGCAATTGCTGCTTCATTAAATCAATCAATTGGCCCGCTTTCTCCGGCATGGCCTTGCCGCGCATCAAGAAATAAGGCTTCGCCTGTTCATCATTGCGGTGGATGGCCAGCACATCCAGGCTGGTTACAATCCCCCCGGTATGTAGGTTGACCTGGTTCTCCAGATCGCCATAAGCGAACGCATCCGTCGACATCAATCCCACCAGCTCACCGTAGAGTTGGACGTAGGGGATAAATTCCTGGTCGACAGCACTTGCATCAAAGTAGAGATCTAAATAAACAATTCCCTTGGTGAAGGTATCGAAATAGAAAAGCGGTGTTCCAGCCAGGCTGTCCGTCTTGAGCGGCAGATCTTCCTGTTTTTTCTCGATATCAGCGATTTCAAGCAATGGAATTGTTTTCAATGCCTCGGGATCATCCTTTCGTTGCTGATAGGCAATAAGCTCTTTGGTTTGCGTTACGATCCTCGCGGTCTCCTCCGGGCTCATTTTCGCCTTGATCTCAGCCAGCTTGCGCTCCAGTTCTGTTGCCAGCTCCTTTTCAAGACCCGGCTTGGGTTCCATCACCACTGTGCAAACATGGCTGTTATTCAATAAAACCTTTTCAATAAGTTGCTCAAAGTATTTCTGATCCAGCTTGGAACGGATAGCTGCCAGCTCTTTGTTGAATGAAAGGGTTATAAAAGGGTTATCAGCGAACATCCAGCCGCTGGAGGCCATCATGGCTCCCAAAACCCCGGTATACGACCCACGCCCTTCGCGTAGACGGAATTCCTGCAGGTTGATTATCCCTTCCAGAGTGGTTCGGTCAAAACCCTTGGCGACGACCTCCTTTAAGGTGTTCCGGTAAACCTGGTCAAACAGCTCCAAATCCTTGGCCTCGGCGTTGGTGACCGTTATACCAAAGACAGGCTGTTGAACCGTATCCGCATAAGCCGAAACATCCCGTCCGATCCCCGCCTTTTGCAAAGCGAGGCGCAACGGTGCCGCCTGATGATTGACCAGCGCTTCCGCCAAAACATCCAGAGCAATATTGAATTCCTGATCGGTATTCAAACCATAGACGCTATTGCGGGCGATTAAGGTCTTTTTGTCCACGGCAGTGCCTTCGGGTATCCCATACTGACCGCGCACAAGTTTGGGCTCCGCCAGCGGTTTCTGCAGCGGGATACGGCTGTCCACATCGATCTTGTCGTAGCCGGAGAGATAGCGTCCGTCGATGAAGGCCAGTTCTTTCTCCATGTCTCCGTTGCCGTACACATAGATATAGCTGTTGGCCGGGTGGTAATATTTCCGGTGAAAGGCCTTGAACTGCTCGTACGTCAGCTGCGGGATGGCTTCGGGACGGCCGCCGGAGGAGTTCCCGTAACAATTGTCGGGGAAAAGGGCCTTGTTCATCAGATAATCCAGCTGCCGCTCCGGCGCCGAATAGGCCCCCTTCATCTCGTTGTAGACGACCCCTTTATAAGACAGCGGCCCTTCGGGGGATTCCAGCTCGTAGTGCCACCCCTCCTGCTGCAGGATGCGCGGGTCCTTGTGTATCAGGGGCTTGAACGCCGCGTCCAGGTAGACATGCATCAGGTTGGCAAAATCCTTGTCGTTGCGGCTGGCCACCGGGTAGATGGTGTAATCATTGCTGGTCATGGCGTTGAGAAACGTTTTCAACGACCCTTGCGCGAGGACATCGAACGGGCTCTTGACAGGGAAATTTTCCGATCCGTTCAGCACCGAGTGCTCCATGATGTGCGGGACGCCGGTGTCATCGGGAGGCGGCGTCTTGAAGGCTACGCTGAACACCTTGTTGTCGTCCTGGCTGGCCACTTTCAGCAAGCGGGCGCCGCTCTTCAGGTGCCGGAACAGGTAGCCTTCCCCGTCCAGCTCCTTGATGAACTGCTTTTGTTCCAATTTGAAACCGTGAACCACCGTTCCGATGGTCAGCGGTTCCTGCGCTCGATTCGTTTCCTGGCGGCCGCTGCCCGACAAAAGGATCAGCGACAGGGCCATGATGAAAGCGATAAGGATCTGTTTTCTCATTTTTCCTCCTGTTTAGCCGCCAGGAGCAGCTTGATCTTTCTGCTGATCTCCGCCTCGTCGCCCGAGCCGATCTTGATGTCGTAGATGTTCCCGTCCTTGCCGATGAAGACCATGGTCGGGATGCCGCTGACGTTGTATTTGTTGAATGCGTCGTCATTGGCCGCGATGGCGATCGGGTAGTGCAGCTGGTTGCGTTCGATAAAGCCGCCGATCAGCGCTTTCTCCTCGGCCGCTTCCACCTTGCCCTTATTCTGGATTTCGTCGCTGTAGCGTCCATAGAGCTTGGTGAAGCCGATCACCACCAGCCCCTGCTCCTTGTACTTGTCAAAATCCTTCGCCAGGGTCGGGATCACCTTGCGGCAGGGGGCGCACCAGGGAGCCCAGAAATCGATGATCACCACTTTGCCTTTCAGCGCGTCAAGGGCCAGCGGCTCGGAATTGAGCCAGTTATCCGCCGCGACGGCCGGAGCGGGCTGGCCGATGAAATCGAGCTGCCGGAGGGCCGAGCGCAGCCATTTCGTGTTGCCGTCTTCGGGATTGGCGCTGATGCCGTCCTGCAGGATCTTCTTGGCCAGGTCGATCTGGCGCAGCTTCACTTCCAGGCTGGCCAGGTTCATCACCATTTCGACCCGGTACTCGGCGAATTTTTTTGGCAAATCGGTCGCGGCCAGGATCTTGTGCGAATATTCCCGCTTCACCGTGTCGTCGGGCGCTTCCAGGGCCAGGGCGATGGCGACCGCAAAGAAGTCGGCCGTGCGCTCCAGCTTGGCCTCGACCTGCTTGAACAGGGGAACCGCCTGGGCCACCTTTTCGGTTTCGGTGAAAATCATGGCCTTGAACAACTGGCTCTCCGCCCATGACGGGCCTTTCTTGGCCGACAGTACATTCAGTTTGTCTTCGGCTTCCGCGTACCTTTTCAAATCGATCAGGACGCGGGCGCGCAGCAACTCGACCGGGTCAGCGGCCGCATCGGCCGCGTGCAGGGTCAGCAGCGCTTCCAGGCCGCTCTTCCTTTCAGCCATGAACTTCTCATAGGCCTCGCGGCTGTTGACGGCAGCCATTTTCTGCTCCAGCTCGGCCTGCAGCGTTTCATATTCACTCAGGAACTTGCTTTTCGTTTCGGCCGACAAGCCGAAGCCCGCGGCGATCAGCAACGACAGAACCGTGATCGCTAAAACCGATTTATTCATCAGAACCTCCTCGACGATCTCATGATACCATTATTCCAGCCGGCTGTCAGGCCGCTGGGCCAGTTTGACCAGAATGACCAGCTTGTTTCCCCGGATCTCGGCCCGGCCGAAATAATTCTGGAAATCCTTGAAATTGAAAAAATCAGTGCCGGCGGCCAAAACCTGAAGATAACTGTCCAGATTGCGGCGCAGGTTGGCGAAAGCGGCGCGGGCAACGACGGCATCGGCATAAGGAGCCACGATCATCGTATAGCTCGCCCCCGAGACTTCGCGGTAAACGGCGGCCGCGGCGAATATTCTCCCCCCGAGCAGCAGGATGTCGCCGGCGCCCAGGGTGTAGACCGCTTGCAGCGAATAGGGGCCGCGCAGGAGCAAGGCCGTTGCCGGCACCTGGTTTTCAGCCGGCAGGATGTCGAGCTCGCGCACCGGCGCGCCGGCGGGAATAACGGCGCCGAGCCGCTCGGCCAGGACCGTCATCACCGGAAGCAGTTCTTCGCGGCCGCTGAAATTGTTGACGAAGATGAAATAGTTTCCCTTCAGCAAAGCGATCTGGAAGCGGTCGCCGCTGTGCCTCCCGCTGATTCCCGACAGAGGCATTTCCCGGCTGCACTTGAGCAGGTAGATGCCCAGGGCCGCGGCTTCATTCTCCATGCAATAGGCTTCGAGCGAGATCTCGGCGCCGGCGCCGGCGTATTTCTGCACCTGCAGCTCGACAAAGCCCATTTCCAGAAAAAGCTCCGCGCCGCCGTCGATCACGTTGTAAAGGCCGGCCGGATCGAATCTCGCGCACGGCCCGGAACGGACCCAGCCCGGGCAAAAATGATCCCCGGGAAAATCAAGGGCCGCCGGCTGGACGTTGGCCGGAAAGAAAAGCGCAAAAAACAGCAGACCGACTGGAAAAATCTTCACGCGCGGCTCAAACCTGTGAAAAACGGATCTGGGCCGGGTCGGCGATGCCCAGGCCCAGGCGCTGGGCGTAGCGCAGGTACTCGCTGTATATCGGGTGTTCGTTCACCTTGACGTCCATCTCCTTGCGCTTTTTTAGCAGCAGGTTGTGGCAGGTCATGTCCAGGGCGAACGGATCGCTGGCGAAGAACAGCGTGTTCAAGAACCAGGTCGCCTGGGCCAGCGGCTCGGGTCCGCCGTCGTACTGGGCGCGCAAGCCGTCAGTGATGTTCAGCACCAGCTTGTCGCGGATGACCGGGAAAGCCAGCACCTCGGTGCAGACGTCGAAAAACAGCGGCTTGTGCAGGCGATTGGTGTTGCAGATGGCGCCGTAACCGAGGTTCTTGGTGGCCATGGAGATGCCGTTGCCCGTGTTCTTGAAAACTGGGATATTGATGATCTTGGTCAGGGTCTTGGTCAGCAGCTTGCCGAAATAGGAATACTTGCCGTTGAAAACGTGCTGGTTGAGGTAGGGCTTGTCCTGGGGAGCGACGATGTCGGCGAAATAGTAGGCGTCCAAATCGAAGTTCTTTTCGCTGACGTGGCGGCCATCCTTGTCCAGCCAGCGGCTGTCATCCTGGCTTTTACCCTCGGCAGCCGCTTCATCCATGGTCTGCAGCCCCTCGATGGTGATGCCCGGGTAGCGCGCCGGGGTGAAACCGGCATCGGCCAGCATGGTATCGAAACGGTCCCAGATGACGATGTTTTTCGTCGGGATGCCGCCCCGTTTCAGCCAGTCGATCACGGCATCGACCACCTCCAGCCGGGTGGCGATCAGGCCGGCGCCGACCGGGTTGACCTTGATGCCGACGACGTCCTTCTTGTCAAAAAAAAGTTTGCAGCTCTTAGCCAACGACTTGCCGGTCAGGGCGCGGATCCCCTTTTCGAACATCTCGGCCACCACCTTGCCGTCCACCCTTGCCTCGTTCATGGCCCGCGAGTCGGCGACAGCGACAACCTTGCCGGGGAATAGGCCCGGGAGGGAATACTTCGTGCGCGGCACGGCCAGGGCTTCGTCGATGTTGGTTTTGGGCTTGGCCGGAGACTCGGGTTTTGTCCCCTCCTGCCCCCACAACGGCGTCCGCCCCAGCAGCAGCCCGGCGCCGAGCAATGAGCTGCCACCGATTTTGAGGAAGTCGCGGCGCTCCAGTTTCGATTCCATATTCATCGACCGATAACTTTTGTTCTTCATCAGCCACCTCCGCAGAACATGTCCAGGCATTCATTATAACGATCCCGTCATTTTGCGCAAGATGATGATACGCCCGCTGGGGGCGATTGGTTCAACCCGCTATTTCGCGTAACCGATGGGATGGTTCAGGAAAATATTCAAGGTGTCGGCAAGCTTGAGCAGGTACTTGATCTTGTCCTTGTCCATCGAGGCGCGCGGAACGGTCTTCAGGCCGGTGGCGGCGCAGAACAGGGAGATGTTCTGCGAGACGATGCCGGCGTCGAGCGCCCCCCACTCCAATTTCAATTCAGGCGTTCCGCGCCTGAAGCGCTCCGGATCGGAGACCAGGATGATCTGGACGGGAGGGTTGGCTGGTGGAGGCGGCGGCGCAGCAGCGGCTCCGGCAGGAGGAGCGGCAGGAGCAGCCGGCCGGGGCGGCCGGGCCCTCATGATCTGCGAGCGGTAATCACCGGCCAGGACCGGGGCCAGCTCATGCTTGGGGGCGTCGTAAAGATAGGCGCCCTCCTTCATGAAGACGTAGATGCGGACGTCGTGGGCGTTCATCGCCGACGAGGCCGTGCTCTTGTTCTCCGCGGGCCGGTTGATGCCGTCGGCGGCCCAGAGCAGGTCGGAAAGGTCCTGCAGGCTTAACTCTTTTTCTGAAAATTCACGCGCCGAAGCCTTGACCGACAGCGCTTGCATGAACGGCAGCCCGCGCTTCAAGTCGGGCGGGTTCAGCTTGATGGCCTGCAGCTCGGCGGCGACCAGCGCGCCAACGAAGGACAGAATGAGCGCCAAGGTGACCGCCGCGGCAAAGGACCTTGTTTTTTCTCTTGTTTGGATCATTTCACCCTCCAGATCGCATCGCCCTTGCGGGAAGCGGGCCATGGTCGATCAAGGACTTATATTATCCCTCCTTTCAGCGGGCATAGCAATACAGACAGCCGTGGCGGCAGGTGCCGTAGCTGCCGATGTCGACGCTCTCCTGGCAGAAGCACAATTTCCTTTGGCTCGGGTCTTTGCGATAAGCCAGATTCAGGCCGAAAAGTTCATTGAGCAATTTTTCGTCGATGCATTTACCGGGAGCGACGCTGGCTGTCAGAGCCCCTTCGGCGCAGCTTTGAATCTCCAGACCTGAACGGTCGGCGATGGCGGCGAAGCCCCCCAGCAGCTCCAGTTGCTGTTCCGGGGTGCCGGCGGCAGGCCCGGCCGGGAACCCGGCCCGCTGCATCCGGCGCAAAGCCTTGGGATACGGATCGATGAAACTGATGATCACCCGGAAAGCGAACGGCGCCAGCAGCCCGGCCAGTTTCAGGAAATTATCCCGGTGAAAATCGCAACCGGTCGCGTTGCTGAAAATAACCGGATCGTAGCGCCAGACGATCCGCTTACGGCCGATGCGGGCTGCCAACGCCGCGAAAAAAGAAAGCGCCGGCGCCAGCCCCGGAGAGCCGGGCTCCAGGAAGCGGGGATAGCCAGTGAGCGTGATCAGGAAGTAGTAGGGATATCCCCGGTCATCGATTTCATCCAGGTGCTTCATGAGCGGCCGGGGGTCCCGGGTCCAGAAGACGAGCGCGGCGACGGCGTCGCGCCGCAAATCGACGACCCGGGTTTGTTTCGGCCGAAAGGGATTGGCCACGACCGCCTCGCCACGGCGCAGGCAATCCATGAACCAGGCGCTGTGAAAAGCCGGGATATCGCCGCGCCGGGAAGCACTGATGATCATCGGACTCTCCATGAAGCCGTCCGCGTCGCCGGGGGAATCAGAGGCCGCGGCCGTTCAGCTTCAACAATTCGGCGTTCTGCGGAAATTTGCGCAGGGCCGCCGCCAAGGTTTTTCTGAATTTTTCCCCTTTTTTCCAAGCCTGGTATATTTTGATCTGCAGCAGGAAGTTGTCCGGATTATCTTTCAGGAACAGGGCGCCTTGGGCGTAGATCTCCGCCTGGGGATAGTTCTGCTTCTGCAGGTGAAGCAGGGCCAGCAAATGGTGATTTTCGGGCGAGAACGGGTTAACCTCCATGGCTTCCTCCACCTTCTGCAACGCGCCGCTGAAATCATTTTCCAGAAAGAGATTTCTGGCCTCGATGTAGAAAAAATTGCCGTCGGCCTGGATCCCGGACGATGCGTTGACCTGGAAGGGATTTATTAGCTGCGGCTGAAGCGGCGGCAATTCTTCGCTCAAGGACGGCAGGGGAACGAAATTGCGGAAAGCCTGCGTCAGCAGCTCCCGGTTCTCGCTGGCATTGAGGAAAACGGAAAATTGCTTCAGCAATCTTTCATCGTCCGGGAACAGCTGCAGGGCCCGGTTCAATTCCTCTGCGGCCCTGGCGTCTTGGCCCGTGGCCTGCAGCAGACGGACCAGGTTGCTGAAAATTTCCGGATCTTTTCTTAGATACAGGGCATAGCGCAAGCACTTCTCGGCGGTCGGGGAATCGTTCTTCTGCTGATAGATGACCCCGAGGTTGTTGTTGGTGGCGACGGCATAACTGTTCTGGCGCTGGAGGCGGACGAACTGGTTCAGCGCCAGGTCGACCTGGTTGTTGGCGAAATTGAGCAGAGCGGAGAGAAAGTCCCTTTTATCCTTCAGCGACGGGTCGACCGCCATGCGCTTCAAGCAGGATTCGCTGCTGATGAGATCGCCCTTCTCCAGGTAGATCTTAGCCAGTTCGAAATTGAGAAAGTCGGAGCGCGCATCCTTTTCATTGATGGACAGGAGCAGGTCTAATTTTTTCCCGGGATCGGTCAGCAGGAGGCACTTGATGAATTTCTCATAATCGGGCAGGGCTAGGTTCAATTTCGGGAAATGGATTTCCGTTTTTTCCCTGGCGATGACCTTGATGACTTCCTTGAGCAATTCTTCCTGGATGCGGTAAATATTTTTCAAATCCCCTTTGAGCACGGGCAGATGATGCTGGACCCGTTCTTTGAGGTCGATCAAAAAAACCTTGATCACGATCTGGGAAGCGCTTTTGCCGCTATATAAGATTTCACCCCAGAGCAAACGGTCGGCCTGGTTTCCCCTGGCCAGTTCCATGGCCGTGGCCTTGGTGATCTCAAAAGGAAAGCGGACCAGGTTGCGGTTCAGGGCAAACTGCACCTCCTCGTGATCGACCGCCGGCAGCTCGTTCAGCAGAAGGCCGGAAAGCAGGTAGAAGGAAACGGCTTTTCCCAGCCATTGGGTCGAGGTGTGGCTCTGGGTGTCGACCTTGAAAGGCAGCACCATGATCTGAGCCGCGAGACCGGCCGCCAAAAGGAACCCGGCGAGTAAAATGCTGGTTTTTTTCATTTTCATTGCGCTAGCAGTATTTTTATCAGATCGCGCAAAAAGAGGGCACCGCTGACCGCGACGCTTCCAGCCCCTTCCAGCCTGAAAGCGAAAGCGTAACGGGGTTTTTCGGCCGGGAAAAAACCGATGACCAGGGCATCGAGCCCTGTTTTGCTGTCGCCGGCGGCCCCGGTTTTAATGGCCAGATCGGCCGCGGCCGACCAGGCCCGGCGGCCGGTACCGCCTTCATGGTTCACCACATCGCGCATGGCCTGCTTCACGTGCCCGAAATTCATGTCATCGCTGAGCAGGAGCAGCGGCCGGGCGCTGTGGCGGTGAAATCCGAGATCGAGGATGCTCTTGGCGTCATCGATGAGATAGGGCGAAAACCAGGTGCCGTTTTGAGAAAAAACGGCCGCCAATGCGGCGGCGTGAAGCGTGGTCAGGGAAATTTCGCCAAGCCCGGCAGCCAGGTTGGCCAGCTCGGCAGCGGAGCTCGCTTCCCGGTTGAAGGCGCCGGTTGTAAATTCCAGGAACCAATCGGCGAGCGGGCGGGAGTTGAAATAGAAGAGCTCGAGCAAGCTGGCCAGGTGCCGGAATCCCACCTTCAATCCCATGCGGGCAAAGCTGATGTTGCAGGAAAGGGCCAGCGCCTCGGCATAGTCCCTGACCGGGCCGTGCGCGCTCCAGTCATAGAAAGCTTTTCCCGCTAGAACGGTGTGTCCCTGGCATTCATAGGGAAACAAGTCCTGATCCGCCTGGCGCAAATAAGCCAAAAGCGTGATGATCTTGACGATCGATCCCGGCTCATAGGGTTCGGAAAATACGGCATTGGCGGCCCGGGAGAATTTGGGTTTTGAATAAGCTGCCAGGATGCCGTTCTCGGGCAGATCCAAAACCAGCAGGGAGCCGAAAAAGCCGTCAAAAAGGTGCTCGAGTTTTCGCTGCAGCCCGGCATCGATGGTCAGCCTGAAGGATCGGATGCCCTTTTTCATCTGCGCGTCAAAATCAGCGAAATCCAGGCCCGGCTGCAACGAACAGGTCTTCCCTTTGCGGACGTCAAAATAGGCCAGCGGCAAATCATTTCTATCAAAAATGTAATCGATCCGTCCCAGATGCAAGCCGGCGTTCGCCTGGCCCAGAAGCGCCAGCGCCTTGGCGTTGTTTTTTTTGTACGCCGGGGAAAGCCTGGCGACGGCCTTTTCAGATTCGCCACCATTGAAAAAAGCGGCATGAACCAGGGCGGAGTACCAGGTGTTTTCGTCGCCGCCACGGGGCAGCAGGTAGTCGGTATAGATCTTCAATTTCAGGTAATCCGCGCGATCGATGAAATATTTTTGAAACTGGCCTGAACGCAGCGAAGTCGCGGCTTTATCCCGGCCGAGCTCGGCCAGGCGCGCCTGGGCGGCGTCCTGCCGCCCGTGCATCAGATCGCACAACGCCTGCAATTCACGAATGTTGCTGCGCAAAAAAAACGAGCCGGCCAGCGCCTCAATCTTCTTGCCGGCCGCCGGCGCCTGATCGCCAAGCAGCAGGTCCTGGATCTTGCCGATGGCGATACTCACGCGCAAAAAACGATAGCCGAAAAAAAAGGCGACGATCAGCACCAACAGCATGAGCAGCTTCAGCCTTTGCCGCCGGCGGCGAGTTTGCCGGTTTTTGAACGAAAAGGCCACGTCCTTGTAATCCAGTACCATCAGCCTGCCGCTCCTCGCCGGACCTTAGGCAAAGGTATGACTCCGGGCTACTTGCCTTCCCGCAGATACGTGGAGAGCTTGTCCAGACCGCTGCGGATGTCTTTCATGGAGGTGGCATACGAGATGCGCAAATGGTTGGCTGCGCCGAAGGCCGATCCGGGCACCAGAATAATGTTCAATTTTTCAAGAATGTCCATGGCCAACTGGTTGTCATCCTTGAATTTCTTATGGGCGATGTCGTAAGAAAAATCGGCGAAGAAATAAAACGCGCCGTCCGGCAGCGCATAGGTGATATGGCCGATCTCGTCGACGCGGCCGGCAAAATAATCGCGACGCCGGCGATACTCGGCCACCATCTCCCGCACCGCGTCCTCATCGCCGCTCAGCGCTTCCACCGCCGCTTTTTGCGAGATCGAGCAGGCATTGGATGTGGAATGCTCCTGGATTTTGGTCATGGCCGCGGCCAGGGCTTCGGAAACGATGCTGTAGCCGATGCGCCAACCGGTCATGGCGAACGTCTTGGACAGCGAGCTGACCACGGCGACCATTTCCCGCGCCGCCGGGACCAGGTTCATGGGTGACGGGTAGGCCTGATCCGTATAGATGATCTTACGGTAGCAATCATCGATGATGACTAAAATATTTTTTTTGTAAAAGAAATCGATCAATTGGCGCAGATCTCCCCCGCCCATGATCTTGCCGGTGGGATTGGAGGGAGAATTGACGATCACGGCCTTGGTTCTGGCGCTGCATAGGGAAATGTACGAGGCGGCGGTCAGCTCAAAAAGCCTCCCGGGCTGGAGATGGTCGGCATATACCGCCCGGCCGCCGCAGAATTTCACCATTTCCGGGTAGGAAACCCAGTAGGGGCGCGGGATGATCACTTCGTCGCCTGGGTCGATCACGGCCTGCAGCAGCAGGAACAAGCTGTATTTGCTGCCGGGCGAGACGACGATTTGCATTTCCGCGGCGGTGAAGCCCTGTTCCCGTTCATAGACCTTTTGGACGGCTTTCTTCAATTCGGCAATCCCGGAGGTGGTCGTGTATTTGGTGAAATTTTTTTTGATGGCGGCGATGCCGGCCTTCTTGATGTTGTCCGTGGTGGGAAAATCGGGTTCGCCGGCTCCGAAATCAAGGATGACCTTGCCCTGGGCTTGAAGTTGATTCTTGATCTGCACCAATTTCAAGGTCGGCGAGCTGGTCATGCTTTGCACGCGCTCAGACAGTTTGACCATGGTCTCCTCCGCAAAGTTTCTTTTCGATCATTTCGGCCATGACATGCAATAAAAAGAGGTGCATTTCCTGGACCGTCGGCGTGTCAGCCGCATCCACCGCGACCACTATGTCCACCGGGAGAGCCCGCAGCGCTTCGAGCTGACGCCCGGCCAGGACGATGGTCAGCAGCCCCCGTTCCCTGGCCGCAGCCAGGGCCTGCAGGACATTGGCCGATCTGCCGCTGGTGGTGATTCCCAGCGCCACGTCGTCCTTGACGGCGAAGGCTTCCACCTGCCGGGAAAAGACGAAGCGGAACTCCTCGTCATTGGCGATGGAGGTCACATTGGCCATGTCGGCGTTCAAAGCCAGGGCCGGCAGGGCCCGGCGCCGGAAATAGAACTTGTTGACCAGCTCGGCGGCGAAATGCGAGGATTGGGTCGCCGAACCGCCATTGCCGAACACCAGGATCTTGTTGCCGCGGCGTAGGGCTTTTTCAAGGCCGGCAATGGCTTCACCGACCCGGGGGTATTCATTCAGTTCGGCGAGCAATCGAGCGCGCTGCCGTACTCTTTCGTCCTCAATGATTTTCATGGTTTTTATCCTTATAAATTTTACGCTGCACGCCCCGGACCCATTCCAACAGGTCGCTCTCCCCGACAGCGGCCATGCTCAGCA
>JAPKZM010000310.1 GCA_026393775.1 Candidatus Aminicenantota bacterium | reverse complement strand
CGGTCCTCATCTTTTTATCAAGCGAATTCAGACGATCGGCCCCGGAATAAATACGGGCGATGCGCTTGATCGGGGCATCGGCCGGAAACTGGGCGGCCAGCAGGCCCAGGGCGCCGCAGACATGGGGCGCGGCCATGGAGGTGCCTTCCAGGATATCGTAGTCGGCGGCCCGGATGAAGAGCGTCACCGGATGAATGCCGAGGGCCTTTTCCAGCAAACCGTCCTCCCTGGCCAGGGAGACGGCCGGGATCCAACTTCCGGCTTTGCCCAGGGTCCCGGAAAAATTGCCGGCTCCATTGTTGTAGATCACCGCGGCCACGGCCCCGGTGTTCTGGGCCAGCTGCGTTTTTTCCTCGAAGGTCGTGTCGCCGCGCTCGATCAAGGAAATGTTTCCATTGACAATGGCCGGGAAAAAACTGCTGTCCAAGCCGCTGCCGCAGTCCACCAGCTGAGCGGCCAAGCCGGCGGCGGGGGGGTATCCGGAAAATTCCATGGGAATGGCGTTATAAACGGCCGCTCCCGAAACCAGCGTCCCTTCGAGCCCCTTGCCGGTAGGAAAGGTGGACAGGATATTGGCCCCGGGGGCGGCGATATCGACCGAATTCGCCCCGTAATTCGAAAAATCGGCAAGCTGGTCATTTTCATCGCTCGCGGCCACAGCGATGATGTTCGGCAAATCGTAGCCGGCCGGATAGAAGGGGGTCTGGTCGTTGTCCGTGCCGTCGTTGCCGGCCGCGCAAACCAGGACGATGCCCTGGTCGCCCGCTTCGGCGATGGCGTCCTTGTGCAGCGGATTTTCGCCGCTGCCCCCGAACGAGGCATTGATGGCCACCAGGTTGACCCCGTAGTTCCGCTTCATCAGGATCGCGTACTCGATGGCCGCGATGGAATCGGAATCGTAGAGGTGCAGGTCGGGCCGAAAACTCTTCAGCGCCATGACCTTTACGTTCCAGTTGACGCCGCAGACACCGGCGCCGTTGTCGCCGACCGCGGCCATGATCCCGGCCACATGAGTGCCGTGGGAGTCGATGTCCATGGGGTCGCTGTCCCGGCCGCCATCCTCGTCAGCGGAGAAATCATAGCCGTAGACGTCATCGACAAAGCCATTGCCGTCGTCATCCACGCCGTTGGCGGCGATCTCGCCGGGGTTGCGCCACATGTTGGCCGCCAGGTCCTGGTGGCGGTAATCAACCCCCGTGTCCAGAACGGCGAGCACCACCTCGGCTGACCCGGTGTTTTTTTCCCAGGCCGCGGGGGCGGCTATTTTGTTCATCCCCCAGAGCAGAGAAAATTTCGGGTCATTGGGCAGGCGCTGCAGGCGGCGGCGGTAATTGGGCGACACCGCCTCCACTTCCGGGCGGGCCCGCAGGTCGGCGAGCAGTTCCTGGGTCGTCGCTTTAGCCGAATGGACCAATAAATAGGCGCTCTGCCGCCACTGCGATAGAAGCGCAAATTCCCTGATCGCATCCACGGCCAGATCGCGAGCCAGCATTCCAGCTTCGCTGCGGGTCACCATTTTTTTGAACTTGACCAGGACTTCGCCTTCTTTGTAGGCCGCGCCGTTCCCTGCCGGTTCCTGCGTTATGGACCGTGGAGCGCGCGGGGTTCGATCGGACTTTTTTTCCAACGCTGCTTCGGCGCCGGCGGGCCATCCGCAAAGTAAAACAATAAAAAGCCATACCGCCCATGAATGCTGTTTCCAGCATCTGCCCATGCGCGCCTCCGTTACGATCGCCCGCCTTTTAAAAAGAGAGGGTAGCAATCTTCCCGGAGATTGTCAACCGGACGCGAACGGCCCTCCCATCGTTTACGAAGTACCCTTTTAGCGGTATAATCGGAATATGATCTTACCCAGATTCGGCTATCCCAAGACCGGCAAGACCTCGCTCTTCAACCTGCTCACCGAGAAAAAGGAAAAAATCTCCAAGTTCTCGACCGCCAGCAACGAATTTCACAAGGCCATCGTCGATGTCCCCGACGCGCGCCTGCAGAAATTGGCCGGCTTTTTCGAGACCCCGCCCGTGTACGCCAAGATCGAGTTCCTCGATGCCGGCGCCATCTCCCTGGGCGAGGTGAAAAATTCAACCTTCATCGACCTGCTGCGCCGCGCCGACGGCCTGGTGCACCTGGTCCGCGGTTTTAATGACCCGGAAATCCTCCACCCCTTGGAAACGATCGACCCGGCCCGCGACATGGCCGCCATGGAAGACGAGTTGAAAACCGTCGATTTCCTGACCATAGAAAAGCGGCTGGAGCGGTTGGAGGTCGACGTGAAAAAAATGAAGGCCAAGGAGCTGCTGGAAGAACAGGAATTGCTGAAGAAGCTGAAGGCTTTTCTCGAGCAGGGCAAACCCTTGCGCGAATACGTGTTCAGCGAAAAGGAAGACCTGCTGGTGCGTGGCTTCAAGTTCCTTTCGGCCAAGCCGCTGCTCAACCTGATCAACGCCGATGAAAACACCCTGGAAGCCAACGCCCCCCTGGTCCAGCGGGGCCCGGCGGAAAACCATAAGACCACCGCCCTGTTCGCGGCCAAGATCGAGCAGGAGCTGCTGGAGCTGAGCGCGGAAGAAAGGCCGGTTTTTCAGCGCGAGTACGGCTTGCCGGACTACCGCTACATCCGCGACGAATTCATCAAGACCAGTTACGGGCTGATGAACCTGATTTCGTTCTTTACCGTGGGCAAGGATGAAACCAAAGCCTGGACCATCGAAGCCGGTTCCAGCGCCTTTATCGCATCCGGCAAGATCCATAGCGATATCCAGAAGGGCTTCATCCGGGCCGAAGTCATCGGCTGGCGGGATTTTCTGGAATGCAACGGCTTTGCCAAGGCCAAGGAAAAGGGATTGCTGCGTTTGGAAGGCAAGGAATACTTCGTCCAGGACGGGGAAATCGTTCATTTCAGGTTCAGTACGTAGCAATACGACTGACTGATTCGAACTGGATAAAGGGTCTAGGGTTTAGGGTATAGGGAAAGAAAAGCACTGGAATGAACTATTAGATGGGTGAAATTGCCATCTCTCTTCCCTGAACCCTATACCCTGTTTGGGCCTCAACTGCCCATGTACTTGACGACCATCAGGGTGACGTCGTCGGAAAAATCCCGGCGGCGGCAAAAATTCCTCAGATCCTCGATCAAGGCCGCCTGCATGGCGGCGGCCGGTAAATCGCGCCGCGCGGTCACCGCCGCGCTCAAGCGAGCCAGGGAATACTCTTCTCCATCTTCATTCTCGGCTTCGATCACCCCGTCGGTGTACATAATCAGCCTGTCGCCGGGCTGCATGGTGAAGCGGGAAACGGGATACTCGATATCGGCGAACATGCCCACCACCGTGCTGCCCGCCTCCAGGGGCAGGAGCTCTTTACCGCGTACGACCAGCGGCAGCGGATGTCCGGCATTGATGTAGGTGAGAATCCCCGTTCGACAATCCAGCTTGGCGGTGAACGAGGTGACGTACAAATTGGGGTCAGTGGTCTCGGCGATCAAGCGGTTCAAGTGGCTGATGGTCGAGGCGATGTCGCCGTCGTGTCTCAAATGGAAGACAAAATTGCTGCGAAAGATGGCCATCAGCAGCGAAGCGGGGACGCCATGCCCGGAGACATCGTTCACGCTGAAGATGATTTCCCGCTCATTGAGAGGAATGATTTCATAGTAATCGCCGCCGACCTTGGAACTGGGGATGTTCAAAAAGGCGATGTCCAGCCCGGGGAATTTTTGCGGCTGCTGCAGCAGGAACGACTGCTGGATATCGCGGGCGACCTGCAACTCCCTTTCCATTTTTTCCTTATCCAGCATCTGGCGGATATAGCGGAACTTTTCCAGGGAAATGGCCATGAATGCCGCCAAACCGCGGAAAAGGGAGGCCGCTTCATCGGAAATCGGTTTTTCGCTCTGAATGTCGAGGTAGCCCAACACGGCTCCTTCCGCGCGCAAAGGGAAACGGCTGCCGACCCGGCCGATGGTGGTTCCGAGGCATTCCACTTCTTCCTTTTCGCGGCTGCAGTTGGCGAGCAGGTCATATTCCTTTTTTTCGTTACTGACGTGCATGCAGGCGACCAGGGGTTGGATCTCGGCGCAAATGATCTCCTTGAGCGCCGTCAGCACCCCGTCGATATCGGTCGAAGCGGATATTTTTTTTCCCAGCTCGATCAGCCTCTCCTTGGCCAGCGTTTCGCGGGTGATGGCGCGAAACAGGACGGCGTTTTGCAGGGGGATGGCCAGGAAACCGGCCATCTGCTGGAGCACCCGCAAATCGTCTTTGCTGAATTTCCCCCGCTTTTTGTTCACGGCTTCCAACACGCCGAGCACCCGGTCTTCCATCTGCACCGGAACCCCCAGCAACGAACGGGTTTGAAAAAGGGTCTTCTGGTCGACCATGCCGGCGTAGCGCGCATCACGTTGGCAGTCATTGATGATGACTCCCTGCCGTTCGGCGGCGATCCAACCGGCCACGCCTTGGCCTTTTTTCAGGACAATCTGTTTCAAGGCCTTTTCTTTTTCACCGGTGGCCGTCTCAAAGGTCAACTCTTCCTTTTCCGGGTCGTAAAGGAAGATGGAAGCCTCTTCACTGCCCATGTAGGCTTTGATGCTGGCGGTGATCTTTTCCAGCAACGCTCCAAGGTGCACCTCGGAATACAACCCCAGAACTTCATCCCTGAAACGGCTGATGCGGTCTGCCATGATTCCCTCCCGGCCTACTATAATCAAGATGGAAACAAAAATCAACCTCCTGCTCAAAAGGATTCGCTGAACTACAAAACCGCAAGCGGCGGCGAAGGTGTTATGAGGAGGATCGCGCCTAGCCGGTGGAAAACGGGCCCTTCAGCAGTTACCCTAGAACCGGGAATCTTGCCTGTCGAGTTCGGCTTGCTCCCGGTTGGCAGCGGCGGCTCGTTCCCAAGCGCTGGCCGATGCGCTGAGAGAGATTCCCAGCCAGTCACCCAGCGTTCGTAAAACCAGGTCCCTTTCGCTCAGGGCGGCGATCTTCACACGATGGTTGGCGTTGGGCTGGATGATGCGCAGGGCGTTAGTTTGTCCCGTCAGCTCGACCGCCGCAATCGTGTAGGGATCGTTGGCGCCGTAGATGTAAACGATATTGCTGCCGTTGGTTTGCAGCCAGGAATTTATGTCGATCATGGCCTCGGGGTCGAAATTCATGGCGACGGCGGCCGGGGCGAAGACGCGGTAGGTCGGCGCTGGCACCGCGACCAGCAGGTCCCCAAGATGGTCATAGACATAGGGGGTATAGCCCAGCTCGCTGTAGGCCTGGTAATAGAAGGGCTCATAGAAGGCGATGGTCGCCGGTGAGTAATAGCTGAAACCCGATGCTTCGTCAAGATGATCGAACAGGACTTCGGGAGCGGCATCGGCGGCCGGGATCTTGGACGTATCTCCGTCGCCGTATTGCCAGAAAGAGAATAGGTACTC
>JAPKZM010000241.1 GCA_026393775.1 Candidatus Aminicenantota bacterium | reverse complement strand
GCAAAGACCAGGTCCTGCAGATGATCCAGCGCAGCATGGAAGAAAGGCAGCTCGGAATTTTCGGGGAAAAAAGAGTCAATGTGCTGATGTTAAATCTGGCCTTGGCCAAACAAAAATAATGCTATAATCATTTTAAACATGGACCAGGAAAAAGCAAATAAATTTCTGCGTATGATCAAGCGTTCCTGCCAGGGGCGCCTGAAGATCTATCTCGGCTATTGCGCCGGGGTCGGCAAGACCTACCGCATGCTTCAGGAAGGGCACAAATTAAAAAATGAAGGGATCGACGTAGTGGTCGGATTCGTGGAAACGCATGGCCGGGCCGACATAAGCAAACTCTTGGAAGGACTCGAAGTCATTCCCCGGATAGTCAGGGAATACAAGGGAATGAAAGTGGAAGAAATGAACGTGGACGCACTGCTGGCCAGAAAACCTGCCGTGGCGCTGGTCGATGAACTTGCCCATAATAACGTGCCCGAAAGCCGAAACAACAAACGTTACCAGGATGTCCAGGAAATCCTCGCCGCCGGCATCCATGTGATCACGACCTTGAATGTTCAACACATGGAAAGCCTTTTCAATACAGTGGAGAAGTTTGTCGGAGTCAAAGTGTGGGAAAGGCTTCCCGATTCGGTGATCGGTGAAGCAGACCAGATCGTCAATGTCGACCTGACCCCAGAGGACCTGAGAAAGAGACTTGAGGAAGGCAAAATATATAAAGAAGATAAAATTCAGACAGCTCTGGAAAATTTTTTTACCCAGTCCAATCTGGAAAGGCTCAGGGAACTGACACTGCGGGAATTGGCCGCCCAGATCGATACCCGCCGCCAGGATCCCGAAGGCGATGAAAACGCCGCCATGCCCGATCAGATCATGGTCTGCTTGAGTTCGCGCGGCCCGAACAGCGACCTTTTGCTCCGCTATGCCTCGCGCTTTGCCGGCCGGCTCAATAAAAACTGGTATGCCCTGTATGTCCAGACAGCGGCGGAAGATCCATTGCACATCGATATTCAGACCCAGAATGCTTTAGCTCATACCTTGACGCTGGCAAAACAGCTGGGGGCGATCGTTTTCACCTACAAGGGCGAGGACCTGACCAGCACCATCCTTCGCTTCGCCCGCGAATATCATATCGGGCATATCATCATCGGCACTCCGAAACAACTCTCATTATTCCAAAGATTGCGTTTAAGGAAAACCCTTTCCGAAAGGTTGATCCAGGAAGCGAAAGGCATCAATATCGTCGTGGTGAACATCCATCACGACCATTCCGCCCTGGAGGAGTTCTCCGTGGAACTCCAGAAAAAAACCGCTGTTAGAAAAATCAGGTTGAGCGACTTCCTTACAGAAAGCCATGTTCTCATTTGGGAGAACACGACGCTGAAGGAAGAAGTATTGCGGGACCTGTCCAGGGTCGCCTGCACTACGGATGAAGATTACCAGGAAATATTCACCCGCCTGTTGCGCCGGGAAAAAGAGAGCTCGACGTTTTTTAACGAAGGAGTGGCTTTCCCCCACCTTAGGCTGGAGCAGGATTCACTGCCCAGGATTGCCCTGGGCCTTCTCCCCCAGGGAATTGCCGACGTAGCCACCATGGAACCGATTCGCCTGGTCTTTCTCATCGTGACATCGTTGCGTCAGAGTGACATTCAAGCAAAGCTGTTGGCCGCCGCTAGCAAGATCGCCAGCAACAAACGCCTGGTCGATATCCTGCTCGCCGCAAAAAACTCCGAAAAAGTAATCGAAGAAATGAACAAATGGGAAGACTAAGTTGCGCATCCGAGATTTCGGGCAAGTTCATGGTTGTGATCGGTCTTAAGGAAGATCTGGATTTATTTCAGGAGGAAATATGCTTATAAAGAAAAAACTCTCGTTGGGATTGGGATTTTTGTTTCTTATCATTTTTGTTTTGGCTATCTTTTGTTCCTATTATATTGGGAAACTATCCCAGGAGGCCGGCAATATTTTAAAAGACAATTACAATTCCCTGGTTTATTCAAAAAACATGATTACATCTCTTGAGGATATGAGGACTGCCATTAGCAGCATTGTCTTCAACCAGACCGAGAACGGGAAATCATCCGACTATTTTGGGCAGTTCTTTGAAAAGGGAAGAGCTGAGTTTGAAAAAAACTTGAAAGCAGAAAACGAAAACATAACGGAGATTCATGAAAATGTCTATGTGGAAGCGATAAACAAAAACTATGATATTTTTTTGAAGCTCGGCCAACGACTAACAAATGGCACCGGGAGCAATTCCCTGTACTTTCACGAATGGCAACCCGCTTTTGAACAGCTCAAGCAATCCATCGACAACATCTATGATATCAATATGCAGGCGGTAGTACGAAAAAGCCAGATAACAAGGCATGATTCAGCGCGGACGAACAACTACATGGCGGGTATCGGCGTGTTTTGCCTGATTTTAGCTTTTGCTTATTTTTGGTATTTTCCCGTTTATATTTCCAATTCGATCTCTTATCTGGCTGAAAAAATGAGACAATTATTGAAAAAAATGGACATAACTTTTGATATCAAAACGGATGACGAACTTTTTGTCCTTTTGCAGGCAATGAATTTAATTGAAAATAAACATTTCGGGGGAAAAAAATAATGGACCTTATCATCTTGAATGAGTGCGTGACCGAGCCTAAAGCCTTTTGTTAGTCGACGGCTATCTGGCGCAGCGCCGCCAGGAAGCGATCCACTTCATCTTCGGTATTGTACAGGCAGAGTCCTGCCCGCACAGCTCCTCCCTTTTCTTCAAGACCGAGGAATTTCATGGGTTCCAGGGCGTAGTAATTGCCGTGCCAGACATTGATTCCCGCTGCCCCCAGCTTTTCGGCGACGATGGCCGGAGCCGATCCCGGCAGCGTGAAACAGGCGGTGGGTGTCCTGGCGCTGAAGCGCTCGCTATCGGTGATGCCATAGAGCCGCAAACCGGCAATAGACTGTAATCCGGCCAGCAACCGGGAAAAGAGCCTCATTTCATGGACGGTAATCGCGGCCATGGCCGCTTTCAGCCAGCGTCTCCTTCCCTCGGGGTAAGCGGCCGCGCACCGGCCATGTTCCTTTCCGCAATCGCGACCCAGTCCGGCCAGAAAATCGATGGCGGCGGCCACGCCGGCGATCCCCTCGTGGTTCTTCGTCCCGGTCTCGAAACAATCGGGCGCCCGGTCGCTGGCCGGCCGGACCTTATACGGCTGCACGCGCTCCAGCGCCTCCTGCCTACCGTAGAGGACGCCCGCATGCGGTCCGTAGAACTTGTAGGGCGAGCAGGCTAGGAAATCGCAGTCCAGGAGCTGGACGTCGATGGGCCGGTGCGGGGCAAAGTGGACGGCGTCGAGAAAGGTCAGGGCGCCTGCCTTTTTGGCGGCCGCGACGATCTGCGCCGCATCGTTGATGGTGCCAAAGGCGTTGGAGGCGAGTCCGACGGCGACGATTCGCGTTTTGCGGTTTATGATCTTATCCAATCGATCCAGCTTCAGCGTACAATCCGTAGGGTCGATCTCCAGCCAGCGGATCACGATGCCGTTATCATGGAGAAAAAGCCAGGGGGCGATGTTGGCGTCGTGATCCAGGCGCGAGACCACGATCTCGTCTCCGACCTTCAAGGTCCGGCCCAGGGCGCGGGCCAGCTGCATCGTCAGGTTGGTCATATTGGCGCCGAACACGATTTCCTGGCCTGAGCGGGCATTGATGAAATCGGCCATGGCCGTGCGGCTTTGGGCGATAATGGCGTCGCTGCGCCGAGAGGAAGGGAAGAGTCCGTGCTCGTTGGCGTTGGCCTGGCTGTAATATGAGGCGACGGCGTCGATGACCGCCTGCGGCACCTGGGTGCCGCCCGGGCCGTCGAAATAGACATCCCCCGATGCCAGGGCCGGGAATTGGCAACGGATCTGTTCGACCGGATATTCCATGTTTGCTCCTCCGCTGCATGCCGCCGCCTTCGACATTCAGCGGTCCAAAACGAAATTTTTCAGGGCAATTGCGGCGATGGACCGGCCGATGCTGATCGACGCCGTTGCCGCCGGCGAAGGCGCGTTCAAGACATGGACCATGCGTTCCGCCTCCAGGATGCGAAAATCATCAACCAGGAAGCCGTTGCTCTCCAGGGCTTGGGCCCGCACCCCCGCTCCCCCGGGCCGCAGGTCGTTGGCCTGGATTTCGGGGATTAGCCGTTGCAGGGCCTTGACAAAAGCCGGTTTTGAGAACGAACGGACAAATTCGCCCAGCCCCATTTTCCAAAACTTGGCGGCCATGACCCAGAACCCCGGATAAACGGCGAATTGGGCGGTGTCACGTAACGAAAAACTCCATTTTTTGTAGCCCAGGCGCTTGAAGGCCAGCACCGCGTTGGGCCCGGCCTCCACCCCGCCGCCGATCATGCGGGTGAAATGCACTCCCAAAAAAGGGAAGCGGAAATCCGGGACCGGGTAGATCAGGTGGCGCACCAAGTGGGTGCTCTCGGGGACAAGCTCATAGTATTCGCCCCTGAAAGGTATGATCTGCAAGCCTGGCCGGACGCCGCACATGCGGGCCACGCGGTCGGAATGGAGGCCGGCGCAATTGATCAGGTTGCGGCAGCGCGCTTCGCTGTTGCCGGAAAGCAGCACCAGTTCCGGGTTGGCCTTCCGCACCCACTGCACCCGGGAATGCAAACGGATCTCGCCGCCGCCGGCCCTGACGATCTCGGCGTACTTCTCGCAAACTTTGCCGTAGTCTACGATGCCGGTCTCGGCCACCCGCAAAGCCTCGATCCCTGCCGCGTGCGGCTCCCACTCCTTCAGTTCGGCCGCGCTCAGCCGGCGCAGTCCCTTGAGGCCGTTGGCCGTCCCTTTTTTTTCGAGTTCGTCCAGGGCGGCGAGCTCGCTGGCGCTTGTGGCGACGACCAGTTTGCCGCAGGCCTGGTGGGCGATCCCGTGCTCGCGGCAGAAACGATAAAGGGATTCGCGCCCAGCCACGCAGTTGCGGGCCTTCAGTGAACCGGGTTTATAGTACAATCCCGAGTGGATCACGCCGCTGTTGTTGCCGGTCTGGTGGGCGGCCAGCCTTCCTTCCGCTTCCAGCAGCACCAGCGAAGACACCCCCGACTGGACCAGGGCCATGGCCGTGGCCAGACCAACGATGCCGCCGCCGATGATGCCGACGTCGTACAGGTGTTCGCCCATTTAGTTCACCTTCGCTTAACAGTGAAAATAAGTTTGAAATATATCAGAGGTGCAGTGGGGAGTCAAACGCGATCCCAACTGGCGTTATGCGTGAATGAACTGCAAAGTTTCGTTATGCGTTATGCAAAAGAAAAAAGAATCTTCAACATACTTCAATTCATTGCTGTTGCGCATCACGCATCACGCATTACGCATAACGACTTTTTAAGGATTGTTCGAACGGAGCTTATGGGTTATAATCGCATTTTTGTCGGAGGCAAACACTATGATCAACGAAGCCATTTTCAGGGAATACGATATTCGCGGCCTGGCCGAAACGGAGCTCGATGACGCGGCGGTGGAGCGCATCGCCATGGCCGCGGCCGCGGTTTATGTGCGTGAAGGGAAAAAGGAGATCGCGATGGGCATGGACGGTCGTCCCAGTTCCCCCCGCATCAAGGACCATTTCGCTCGCACCCTGGCCCGCTACGGCCTGCGCGTCATTGACCTGGGTCTGGTGCCCACGCCGGTGGTCTATTTCGCCGCTTTCAAGCACAAAATGGATGGCGCCGTCGTCATCACCGCTTCGCACAACCCTTCGGAGTACAACGGCTGCAAGATCCTCCTAGGCACGGCGGCGCTGTACGGCGATCAGATCAAGGAGATCTACCGCCTGGCCCGCGACGGACCTTTTCCGGCCGAAAAAAAAGGCTCTGTTAAAAGCAAGGACATTTTGCCCGAATACCTGGCCTATATCGAAAAGAACATCACCCTGAAAAAAAAGCTCCGCGTGGTCGTCGACGGCGGCAATGGTACCGGCGGCATCACCGCGCCCGAATTGTACCGCCGCCTGGGGGCCGAGGTCACGCCGCTCTTCTGCGACGTGGACGGCCGCTTCCCCAACCACCATCCCGACCCCACCGTGGTCAAGAACCTGCAGGACCTCATCGCCAAGGTCAAGGAGACCGGCGCCGACCTGGGCATCGGCCTGGACGGCGACGCCGACCGGCTCGGCGTGGTCGACTCCCGCGGGCGCATCCTCTGGGGCGACCAGCTGCTGGTCATCTACGCCCGCTCCATCCTCAAGGACCATCCGGGCGCCACGATCATCTCCGAAGTCAAGGCCTCCGAAGTCCTGTACTCCGAGATCAGGAAATACGGCGGCGTGCCCATCATGTGGAAAGCCGGTCATTCGCTGATCAAAAAGAAGATTTTCGAAGTGAACGCCCTGGCCGCCGGCGAGGTCAGCGGCCACATTTTTTTCAACGACAAGTGGTTCGGCTTCGACGACGCCGTCTATGCCGGGGCGCGGCTGCTGGAGATTCTGGGCGACTCAACCCAAACCCTGGCCGAAATCTATGACACCATCCCGGTGGCCTTCAACACTCCCGAGATCCGCGTCGACGCCGGCGACGACGTCAAATTCCGCATCGTCGATGCCATCCACGACCACTTCAAGAAAATACTGCCGGTGATCGACATCGACGGCGCCCGGGTCAAGTTCCCGCACGGCTGGGCCCTGGTCCGCGCTTCCAACACCCAGCCGTCGCTGGTCGTCCGCTACGAGGCCGATTCGGCCGCGGAGCTGCAAGCGATCCAGGCCCAGGTCGACGAGGTGATCCGCCGCGTCCAGGCCCAGATCGGTGGCTGACTTGCCGCTCGTTATCAAGATCATCCTGCTGGCCCTGGTGCAGGGCGTCAGCGAGTTCTTCCCGGTCAGCTCCAGCGGCCACTTGATCGTATTCCAGAAGCTGTTGAGCTTCACCACCCTGCCTCTGGTGTACGATATTTTTTTTCATCTCGGCACCCTGCTGGCGGTCGTGGCCTATTTTGCCAAAGACCTGAAACCGCTGGCGTTGCGCTTTTACGAAAAAGACAATTTTCGCCTGCTGCTGCTGCTGGCGACCGCATCCTTGCCGACGGCGCTCATCGGCTTCGCGTTCAAGGATTTTTTTGAAAAGCTGTTCGAAAATACGACCTACCTGGGATTTTGCTTTTTTTTCACCGCGATCGTACTCATGGCCTCAAAGTATTTGCGCCTGAAAAAGATCCCCATGTTCCCGGCCGCCTTCATCATCGGCGTCTGCCAGGGCGTCGCCATCATTCCCGGTGTTTCCCGCTCCGGCATGACCATCGGCGCGGCCTTGATCCTGGGACTGGGCTTCGAATTTTCCTTCCGTTTCTCCTTCATGCTCTCCATCCCGGCGATCCTGGGCGCGGTCTGGCTCGAAGCGGATAAGATCCCCTGGCAGGGCGATCAATGGCCCTTGCTGCTCCTGGCCGTCTTGACGGCAGCTTTTTTCGGCTATCTGTTCCTGGGAGTTTTAAAAAAGATCCTGGCGCGGGAAAAATTCGCCTGTTTCGCGCCTTATCTCCTGGCGCTGGGGATCCTGGTTCTAATTTTTCTCTAAACGACGGCCGTCGGGGAGATCATGCTTCCGCTACAGCTGAAATTTACTCCTGCAACTTCTGACGGACCAGGTCGGTGATGGTTCGGAAATCGATCTTGCCGGTGCCCATCTTGGGAAACTCGTCCAGGATCACGAATTGCTTGGGCAGCGCGATTTGGGGCAGCGCTTCGGCCATGGCTTTAAGCAGTTTTTTTTCGTTGACCGACTTGTTCAAGGCGGCGACGATCCGGGCCCCCTTGAGCGAATCGGGGACCTCGACCACGCAGCAGTCGTCGCCTGGAGGCAGCAATGACAGCAAGACGGTCTCGATTTTGACCAGTGAAACCATTTCGCCGCCGATCTTGACGAAGCGCTTGAGCCGGCCTCGGTGCCACAGGTACCCTTCCTCGTCCATGAGGCCCATGTCGCCGGTCTCGTACCAGCCGTCCTTGATGCGCAGCGATGTCTCCTCGAGGTCGTCGAAATAACCCTTCATGACCAGGTCACCCTTGACCAGGATCTTGCCTTCATTCCCCGGCAGCAGGGTCTCGCCGCTGTTGATGTCCACGATCTTCACCCGGACCGAAGGCAGCACCCGGCCCACGCTCCCCGGCTTGTTGGCGTCGGGCAGGTTGGTGGAGACGACCGGGCTGGTTTCGGTGGTGCCGTACCCCTCGCAGAGCTCCAGCTTGTGCTTCTCGATGAACCCGGCGCGCAGTGAATCGGAGGCCTTGTCGGCCCCGGCCACGGCCACGCGCAGCGAGGCGAAATCGCCCGCTTCCGATTGGTGCAGATAGCCGGAAAAGAAGCTCGGCGTGCCGACCATGAGCGAAACTTTTTCTTCGCGCACGATGGTGCAAATCTTCCTGTATTCCAGGGGATTGGCGTAGGAAACGACGGTCATGCCGAAAAGCAGCGGCAGCCAGAAATTGATATTGTGCCCGAAAACGTGGAAAAGAGGCAGGTTGGCCAGCATGATATCGGCGCTGGTCACGGTCAGGACCTTGGCGATGTCCATCACGTTGGAGCCGATGTTGCGGTGGGTGAGCTGGACCGCCTTGGGGTCCTTCTCGCTGCCGGAGGTGAACAGGATCACCAGGTTGTCGTCGCTGTCGCCCTGATGGATCGCCCGCAGCAGGATGTTCAGCGGGAGTTTTGATTTGAGCAGCGCCTTCACCTTTTCGGCGGCGCCGATCTCCTCCATGATATCCTCGATAAAGACCATGCCCGAGACCATGCGGCAGCCGATCTTTTCCAACAGCGCCTTGGAGGCGATGATGGTCCTGAAACCGCATTTTTTTTGGGCATACTCGGCGTTATTGGCGGCGCCGGTGGAATAATTGATCATCACCGGAACTTTCCCGGCGCACAGCACGCCGAGCACCGAGAGCATGCAGCCGGCCGAGGTGGGAATCATGATGCCGATGAAGCCGTCATGATACTTGCGGAAGCGGTTGGTCAGGATCAGCGTGGCGATCAGGGCCCTGGCATAGGTCACGTTCTTCTCGGTGGAACGGTCAATGATGGCCAGCTTGTCCGGATATTGTTTAGCGATCTTGATGAACTCATGATGCAAAACCATAGGCAACCTCCGCAAGATAGATTTGAGTGATTTCTTATAGCATAGAACGATTTATTTTTAAAGCTGCATCCGGGGGCGACCGGCGGATTTTACTTGCCCTTTACCTTCTTGTCCTTGATCTTCATTTTTTTCATCTTCTTGGCGATGGAATTGCGGTGCAGCTTGATGCTCAGCGACATCTTCAAGACGTTGTAATCGTATTTTTCCAGCAAGGCCTGCATCAGGGTTTTTTCGAATTCCTCGGTGATCTCCTTGTAAAAAAGGTAACGCGAGTTGACGGCCTTGCCGGCCAGAATCTTCATCTGATTCTTGATGGTCAGGGCTTCAAATTGTTCGGCTATTTCGGCTATTTTTTTGGTAGTCATAGAGCTTGATTGATTTTAGTTTGTCACGCCAGGCGGGCGGCAAAAGTTGGATTCCCATCTTCATGGCGCTGACCAGGTACGGCGCCAAATGCGATTGCCTGAGCAATTCCTCGTTCAAAGGGAAGGCGATGAAAGCGTAAATAATGATCCCGGACAGCAGGATGGCGCGCAGCACTCCGAAAACGCCACCCAGCAAGCGGTCCAGGGCTTTCAGGGGGCCGCCGGCCAGGATTTTGCCGATCAGCCGCGAGACGAGGGAGCCGGCGCAGCCGACCATGAACAGCAGGAGCAGAAATCCGGCCAGGTCGGCCAGTTCGCGCTTTTTTATAACTCCGTTCAGCAGCAGCCCAATGTCGGGATAATAGATGAAGGCGACGACCAGAGCGGCGATCAGGACGCATACGGCAAGCAATTCCCGCACCAGGCCGCGGATCAGGCCGAACAGGACCGAGAAAAAAAAGATGGCAATGAAAAGGAGATCGATGATGTTCAAGGCGTCGCTCATGGTTCCATCCCGGTCAAGATGCGGAAGATTTCCCGGTAGGTGTCACGGGTCTTGCTGATCACGTCCTCGGGGAGCGCGGGCGGCGGCGATTTCCGGTCCCATGACGAGGAAAGGAGATAGTTGCGCACCAGCTGCTTGTCGTAGGAGGGAGGCTCCTGGCCGGGCCGGTATTCTGCCAGCTTCCAGAAGCGGGAGGAATCGGGGGTGAAAATCTCGTCGATCAGGATTATGTCGCCCTCTTCGTCGCGGCCGAATTCAAACTTGGAGTCGGCGATGATGATCCCCTTGGCAAGAGCGTACTCGCTGGCTGCGGCGAACAGCTTCAGCGAGAGGGAGCGGACCCGTTCCGCCGTTTCCTTGCCCAGCAGGGCAGCCAGTTGGTTGAAGCTCATGTTTTCGTCATGGCCGCTCTCGGCCTTGGTCGTCGGCGTGAAGATCGGTTCGGGCAGGCGCCCGGCGAACTTCAAACCTAAGGGAAGCTTGATACCGCAGATTTCCCCGCTTTTTTGATACGATTGCCAGCCCGATCCCATCACGTAGCCGCGGATGATCGCCTCCAGCGGCAGCGCCGCCAGCTTTCTGGCCAGCAGGGAGCGTTTCTCGAGCTTGTTGAAATAGGGTTTGAACTCCGGCATTGTTTCGGGTTCGGCGCTCAGCACGTGGTTGGGAACCAGATTCTTCGTCCTGTCGAACCAGAAGGCGGCGATGCGGTTGAGGACCTGGCCCTTGCCGGGGATCAGTGAGGGCAGGATGTAGTCGAAGGCCGAAATGCGGTCGCTGGAAACGATCAGCAGCCGGCCGTCCTGCTCGAACACGTCCCGGACCTTGCCTCTTTTGAATAATTTAAACGGCAGCTCTGCCTTGCCGACCGTGTTCAATTGCCCTCTCCTCATTACTTTGACGCGAATTGAAAAGCTGTATTTTATTTAATCTTTTTCGCTTTGTCAATTGTCAATATTTTTTTTTAAATAATCAGCATCGCGTCGCCGTAGGAAAAGAAACGGTACTCCTTTTCGATGGCCAGGGCGTAGGCTCTCTTCATCAAATCGAGGCCGGCGAAGGCCGATACCAGGATAAAAAGCGAGGATTTCGGTAAATGGAAATTGGTGAGCATTTTGTCGACCAAGCGGAAGCTGAAGCCCGGGCTGATGAAAATATCGGAGCTGAACCCGGTCAGCGGCTGCGGCAGCAGGGCGAAGCTTTCCAGGGAACGCACGCTGGTGGTGCCCACAGCCAGGAGTTTTTTCCCACCGTACTTGAGTTCACGGATTCGTTCAGCCACCTCATTGCTGATGACGATTTTCTCGCTGCCCATGCGATGCCTGTCGATATCCTCGACCTCGATCTTCTGAAAGGTGGCCTCGCCGACCGCCAGCGTGATCTCCAGCAGCGGGTGCTTTTTTCGGACGGCCGCCAGCACCTCGGGGGTGAAATGCAGCCCGGCCGTCGGCGCGGCGATCGAGCCGGGGGCTTTCGCGTAGACGGTCTGGTAGCGCTCCAGGTCGAAGCCGCGGCAGCGCCCGGCCTCCTCGGCTTTGCGCTTGATGTAAGGCGGTAATGGGGCATACCCCTGTTCAAGCACCTGCTCGCAGTCGCGATCGAACAGCAGCACTCTGCGACCGCGCTTTCCCGCAGCCAGGACATCGGCCCGCAGCCCGTCCTCGCCGGCAAAGACGGCGCCCACCCGAAAACGGGTGGCCGGCTGGCAGAGGACCTCCAGCTTTTTGGCGCCGAGGTTCTTGACGACCAGCATTTCCGCCGCCTTGCCGTCGATCTTTCCAAAAAGGCGGGCCGGGCGCACGCGTGAATTGTTCATGACCAGGAAATCGTTCTCGTCCAACAGGCCGGGAAAATCGGAAAAATGGTAATGGGCGATCTCACCGCTGCCCCGGTTGACCACCATCAATTTTGATCCGTCGCGGCGGTCGGCCGGGAAGCGGGCTATCCTTTCGGAGGGCAGGACGAAATCAAAATCAACCAGCTTCATAGTAACTTAATTTATCCTATTTTTTAGCTTCGACGATGACGGCATAGCCGCGGCTGAAAAACAGCAACCCGTCCAGCCGGGAAAACAGCCAGAAAAAAGGATAAAGGAAAGCATACAGGTTATAACTTTTTTTCACCGCCTTGAGTTTTTCCAGGCTGCTGGGAGCGATGCCGCCGCCCGGTGAATGGCGCTTGCGGTCGAGAACCTTCACGTAGGTCCAATTGAGCAGCCATTCCAGGAATTCGGTGAAAAACTTCGCGTACGAGCCCGAGCCGACGGGACGGAGCCCGTAGGCGGCCAGAAGGCGCTCCAAATCGGGAATATCAAAGCCGGTACGCACGTGGCCGTACTCCAGGTTGCCCATGCCCGACCAGTGCTTCAGGCGCACCATCAGTTTGCGCTC
>JAPKZM010000302.1 GCA_026393775.1 Candidatus Aminicenantota bacterium | reverse complement strand
CCTATTTTAACGATTCCCAGCGCCAGGCCACCAAAGACGCCGGAACGATCGCCGGGCTCACCGTCAAGCGCATTATCAACGAACCCACCGCGGCCTCGCTGGCCTATTCGGTGGACCTGAAAAAGAAAGCCAAGATCATCGTGTATGATTTCGGCGGCGGCACCATCGACATCTCGGTCCTGGAAATACAGAACGGCATCATCAAGGTACTGGCCACAGCCGGCAACACCCACCTGGGAGGCAACAACTTCGATATCGCGCTGACCCAGAAGCTGATCAAGGAATTCGCCAACGAGAACCGCATCAACCTGGCCAACGACAAAGCGGCCATGCAGCGCATCCGCGAAGCCGCCGAAAACGCCAAAATCGAATTGTCGGCCGTCGATGAATGTGAAATCAATCTGCCCTTCATCGCCGAATCCGAAGATGGTCCGCTGCATCTGATCAAATACTTGCGCAAGAGCGAATTTGAAAACCTGGTCAAGAAGGAGATCGAACAGACCCTGGAAATCTGTTCGCGGGCATTGCACAATGCCAACTTGAGGATCAGCGATATCGACGAATTCCTGCTGGTCGGCGGCTGCACCCGTATCCCTTTCGTCCAGCAAAAAGTCAAGGAGTTTTTCAAGAAGGAACCCAACCGCAAGGTTAATCCGGATGAAATCGTAGCCATGGGAGCCGCCACCCAGGGGTCGATCATTAAGGGCGAAAGCAAAGACATCCTGCTACTCGATGTCACACCGCTGGCTCTGGGGGTCAAGACCTATGGCGGGGCTTTCACCCGGATCATCAACGCCAACACCACCATCCCGGTCAGCCGCAGCCTGATCTTTTCAACTGTGGAAGACAATCAGACCGAAGTGGACATCCAGATCTATCAAGGCGAAAGAGAGGTCGCCGAAGAGAACAAATCCCTGGGAAAATTCACCCTGCTGGCCATCAAACCGGCGCCGCGCGGCGTTCCGCGCATCGAAGTAACCTTCAACATCAATGTCAACGGCATGCTCAAGGTCGGGGCCATGGACCTTTCCAGCAAGAACAAGAAAGAGATATTGATTACCCAATCGGGTCTTCTCAGCAAGGATGACGTGGAAAAATTCAGGGAAGAAGCCAAAAAATCATCCGAGTTGGATTCCAAGAAAAAGGAAATGATCCTCAAGAAGAACAAGGTCATCAATCATATTTACTCACTCAACCAGCTCAGCAAAAGCAGCAAGCTTCCGGATGAGATCAGGAGCCAGTGCGAGGAACTAATCAAGGAAGCCAAAAAAGAGATCGACAGGGAAAATATCGGCGCCATGGACATACTTGAAAAGCAACTGCTGGAACTTTGGAAAAAAGTCAGCATCCTCAACGGGGAACCCGAAGCCCCGCTGGGGAAAAAGGAAGCCGACATGAGCATTTATCCCAGTCCGGGGAGCGATGCCCAGAGCGGCAAAACCAATAAAGAAGATACCAAACCACTGAAAATCAGCTTTCAGTGATCCATCCGTTCCCGGCCCCCGGTCATCTTTTTAGATGCCGGGTTTTATGCTATAATTCGCTCCTGCAGCCGGCGACAGGAGACCAACATGCCAAAGTTTTATTTGACTACGCCTATTTACTATGTCAATGACGTCCCGCATATCGGCCACGCCTATACCACCATCCTGGCCGACGTCATCAAACGTTACAAGCAGCAGCGCGGCTACCGCGTCCTGTTCCTGACCGGGACCGACGAGCACGGCCAGAAAATCGAGAAGAGCGCCAACAAGCAGGGTTTGACCCCCAAGCAGCTTGCCGACTCGATGGTGGAGCGCTTCAAACAGCTGTGGCAGACATTAAACATCGAATACGACCATTTCATCCGCACCACCGACGAGGTCCACATCAAGGGCGTACAGAAGATCTTTTCCAAGGTCAAGGAAAAGGGTGACATCTACCTCGGGGAATACGCCGGCCACTACTGCATTTCCTGCGAAAACTTTATCCCTGAAAGCATCGAGGAAACGGCCGACGGCAAAAGGACCTGCCCCGACTGCGGCCGCCCGACCGACAATCGCGTGAAGGAAAAATGCTACTTCTTCCGCTTGTCGGCCTACGGTGACCGGTTGTTGAAGTTCTACGAAGAGAATCCCGAATTCGTCACCCCGCGCTCGCGGATGAATGAGGTGGTCTCGTTCGTCAAGATGGGACTGCGCGACCTGAGCGTCACCCGCTCCACGGTCAAGTGGGGTGTGCCGGTTCCAGGCGACCCGCAGCAGACGATCTATGTCTGGTTCGACGCCCTGTCGAACTACATCACCGCCATCGACTACCTGAATGAGGGTAAACGCTTCACCACCTACTGGCCTGCCGACCTGCACATCATGGCCAAGGACATTCTCAAGTACCATGCCGTCTACTGGCCGGCTTTCCTGATGGCCGCCGGCCTGCCCCTGCCCAAAAAGGAGCTGATCCACGGCTGGTGGCTGAAGGACGAGAAGAAGATATCCAAGTCCAGCGGCAACGTCCTCGACCCCCACATCCTGCTGAAGCATTTCAACCCTGATGCCATCCGCTATTTCCTGATGCGCGAAGCCTCCATCGGCGCCGACGGCAACTTTTCCCACGAGGGCTTCATCAATCGCGTGAACACGGACCTGACCAACGATTGGGCCAACCTGGTCTCGCGGACGACCGGCATGATCGAAAAATACTTCGCCAATTCCTTCAACCAGCCCGCCGTTTATACGTACAAGGAAGAGGAGATTCGCGGGCGCTTCGGTACGCTGGAGAAGACGGCCCTCGATTGCTTCGACCAGTACCAGTTCAACCGCGGTTTGGAAGCCATTTTTGAGTACATCAATTATCTGAACCGCTACATTGTGGAAGCTCAGCCGTGGAACCTGGCCAAAGAAGAGGCGAACCAGCCGCGTCTGGCCGGGGTGCTGAAGACCCTGACCCGGGCTATCCTGAGTGTCAATGCGCTGCTGGCTCCCATCCTGACCGATACCGCCGCCAAGGTGCGCACTATTTTCAACGCTCCCGGACAGGATCTCGGCTGGCATGACCTGCCCGAAGTTTTTTCTATCCTGCCCGGGATGCAGTTGTTCCCGCGCGTCGACAGCAAGGTCTTTTTCACGGAGGTTCCACAAGAGGACGCCGCCCAGCAAGCTGGCGCGGCAGCCCCACAGGGGGACGCTGCCCAGCAAGCTGGCGCGGCAGCCGATGCAGCCTTTTCATTGCCAACCATCCCCGATGCTGCCAATGTCATCGAAATAGAAGATTTTAAAAAAGTACAGATGGTCGTGGCCCGGGTGCTGGAAGCGGAGAAAGTGGAGAAAGCCGATAAACTGTTGAAACTGAAAATCGATACCGGCGATGGCACTCGCACCCTGGTGGCCGGGATCGCCTTGTTCTACAAACCGGAAGATCTGGTCGGCCGCAAGATCATCATCGTCAAGAACCTGAAGCCGGCCAAGCTGCGCGGCATCCTTTCCGAAGGCATGATCCTGGCCGCCTCCGACGCCAATAACCGTCCCTATGTTCCCATTTTGCCCGACGACACCCCGGTCGGCGCCATTTTAAAATAAAAGCAATTCCTTTTCCTTCTTATTTGCGCCCGTACTTTTTCATGATGGCCAGCACCTTCTCTCGCGACAATGACTCGACGAAATTGCCGTTCTGCCCTTTCATGGACTCGGCACAGAATAAGGAATTGAGAATGGCCTCTTCGCTGGCTTCGTTGACCGCCAGAAACAGGGGCGACATGCGGTCATTACGCACTTCGACAATGGAATCCAAGATGGAATCGCTTTGCTGACGGATACGTACGCCGGTCGCCGTGGAAAAGGCGATGACATAATCGCCGCTGCCATTGGCAGCGATGCTGCCGGTTCGCGCCAAGCCAAAAAGGGCACGCAGCGCCAATCGCTTCAGATTCCTGGAGGTGAGCGGGGCGTCGGTGGCCACCACGATCATACATGAGCCAGGCTCATTCTTGGCAATACTGTCGGCAAATGGATATTGGCCCAGCTCAACGCCTACGGGTACGCCGGCAATGGTCAGAAAACCATTGAAATTGCTCTGTACCAAGACGCCCACAGTGTAGCCGCCCAAAACAGGCGGCAGCACGCGCGATGATGTGCCGATGCCACCCTTGAAACCGAAACAAACGGTGCCGGTGCCGGCGCCAACGTTCCCTTGCGTTACCGGACCGGCAGTGGCACTGCGGACAGCCTCAAGCACGTGTTCCGGCCGAATGTGCCGGCCGCGGATGTCATTCAGCAGGCCGTCGTTCGTTTCTCCCACCAGGGCGTTGACCGATTGCACGCCTTCATTTCCCGGCAACCCCAAGGTGTATTCCAGCAGAGCCGCGACGGCCTCGGCCACACTGAGGGTATTGGTCAGAACAATGGGAGTTTCAAGGTTGCCCAGCTCTTCCACCTGGGAATAGCCGGTCAGCTTGCCGAAGCCGTTGCCGATGAAAATGGCCGCCGGAACTTTTTCCTGGAATAGGTTGCCGCCATGGGGGAGAATAGCCGTCACCCCGGTGCGGATATGGTCGCCGCGGATCAATGTGCAATGGCCCACCCGCACGCCGACCACGTCGGTGATGGCGTTATTGGGGCCCGGTTTCAGGATGCCGATGACCAGGCCCAAATCCCTGGGAGTAGGCGGTTGGCCAGTCAGAAAGATGGGCAGAAACAGGGCAGGTATGATTTTTCTGGCTATCATTGCTTTTTTCTCCTTTGGCTCATTTCCTGGAAAGTTCGGATGGCCGCTGACGGCGAATTCTTTTTCGTAAAGACCACTCTGGATGGTTCCGCTGGTGGCCAGCAGGCCGATGTCCCGGTACTCCAGGTAGTGCTCGGCGACGTGAAAGGGCATCCAAGGATCGTGCCCGGCTTTGCTGCTGACAGAGGAAGGACAGGGCCGGATTCAGTCTCCCTCGTATTCGATATGATAGATGGCCCTGATCTTCGCATAATCTTTCTGGTACATTCCCGATTCGAACACGATGCTCAGCGTTTTCTCGTCTTTGTTCTTGCTCATTTTCAGTGTCGGGTTTTTGGGAATTGTGCTTGAGTTGTCGTATTGGAAATCCTCGCCCTGCAGGAAATGAAGGATCTTTCCTTTCTTCATGATCCTGACAAAATAGGACAACGGACTGGAAACCCTGAGAAATTCGAGATCGTACCCGCCCTTCGGCAAGATGGAATCACCGATGCGCAGATCGACGGGGATCATGACATTTTTGAACCGGTAGATCGGGTGCAGCTGTGCTGCCAGCTGGCCGGCAAAAAAAAGAAAGAAAATAAAGATCAGGAAATGCGCGGTTTTACCTTTTTTTAAAATCATTGCCCCCTCCTGAAAATTTGATTTTATCCCTCTGCACTACCTGTCTATAAATATAGTATGATTTTGTGAAGATACATTAAAATAATTCAGTATCCTTATTTTCACAATCCGCTGCCGGGTTTTTCCCCGGCTATGGCCGCTTTTTTACCCCCTGGCTCATTTCCTGGAAAGTTCGGATGGCCGCTTCGGCGAGCACGCGCGTGGCATTGACTACCGGTACCCGCGCCCGCTTGGGATTGAAAGCCAGGGGAATCTCAGTGCAGCCGAGGACCAGCACCTGCGCTCCCTTTTCTTCCAAGTGCGCTCCGGCTGCCGCTAGCAAATCTTCGCTTTCTTTTCCACTGTTTCCTGCCTTAATCTTGATGATGGCCTTCATCACAAATTCCGTCTCAACAGATTCGTCGGGGATGATCGTCTGGCGGCCGCTGACGGCGAATTCCTTTTTATAAAGACCACTGCGGATGGTCCCGCTGGTGGCCAGTAATCCGATGTGCTGGCATTCCGGGTAGTGCTCGACGACATGGCGGACCGTCTCCCGGATCATGTGCAGGATGGGGATATCAACTGCCGCCTGCATCTGATCATAGTAATAGTGGGCGGTGTTGCAGGGAATGATGATGAATGAGGCACCGGCATGTTGAAGTCTGGTCACACCCTCGATCAGATAGGGAATGATTGACGAGTCTCCGCTCTGAATGGCAGTGGTGCGGTCAGGTACCTGGGGAAAACTGTAGATGACGGTGGGAATATGCTCCTGATCCTTCTTGGCTGGGGTCAATTGTACAATTAACTGGTACATGTTGGCGGTAGCTTCGGGACCCATGCCGCCGAAAATGCCCAGAATTATTCTTGGCCGAACCGCTTTACTCTCCGCAGGCTGCCGACCGCAACAGGTGGCCAGGAGGCAAACGAAAAGCACCAGCATAGAAAACACAGATAATGTTTTTTTCATAATTGACTTCCTGATGCTGCTACAGTCATCTGCCTGGTTTTCCTTACTCTGTTTTTTCATTGTAACCACAACTTTTTCCTTTTCGTAATAGTAGGTTTCTTTTCCCAAATATACAAGCTCTCCGACGATTGTTTAATCTGCAAGCCAATGCATTAAAAAAAATCAAGCGGATGGAATGATTTCGTCCAATCCGTTCCGATGGCATGAAGTTCTTGCTCTATATCGACATGATCAAAACTGTTGTTGTTTGTCAATTATTTTTGAAATGGTAAAATACGGGGATGAAAAAACCAATGCTTATCTTGCTGGCCTGCGTGTTTATTCTGTGCGGCCAGGAGAAACGTCCGGTCAAGGATGACGTCGGTTACTGCTGGCAGCGGCCGCAGATGCAGCGCCTGCTGGACTGCCTGGCCGCTGGCGAAAAACAGGATTTTCCTGCGCAGGACATGGTGGCCGGCATCTCCCCGCACGACGATTACCTGTACGCCGGGCGCGTGTACTACCCCTTGTTCAAAAAGCTGCAGACCAAGGAAGTGGTCATATTCGGCGTTACCCACGGCACAGTGCGCAAGGAGATCGATGACCCGCAAAATATCCTGCTCCTGGATGAGTATGCCACCTGGTCGGGGCTTGGCCGGGAAGTGACGATCTCGCCCTTGCGCGAATGGCTGAAGCAGCGCCTGCCCAGGGAAGATTACTCGGTCAGCAACCAGGCCCATGCCCTGGAGCATTCGATTGAAGCCATGATTCCCTTCCTGCAATACCTCAACCCTGAGATTAAAATCACCCCGATCATGGTTACGGCCATGCCCTTTGAAAGAATGGAAGAACTTTCCGAGCGCCTGGCCGCGATCCTGGCCGGTTACATGAAAGAAAACAATTTGCATCCCGGCAAGGATATTTTTTTCCTGATTTCGGCCGATGCCAACCACTACGGAAAGGATTTCAACAATGTCCCGTTCGGCGAAGATGAAAACGCCCACCAACAGGGAACGGCCCAGGACGAACGTTTCGCCCAAGCCGCTTTTTCAGGACCGCTGAATAGTAAAAAAATACAGGATTTGACCCAAGCGCTTTGGGGAGCCACGTACCTGAACTACGGCAACACCTACTGGTGCGGGAAATACGACATCCCTTTCGGATTATTGACGATCAGCAAAACCATGCGCAAAGCGCTCGGACGCGGACTGAACGGGCGGGTATTCCGTTATGCCGACACCTACAGCGATGGGGTCATCCCGTTGAAAAAATCAGGATTGGGTATCACCGCCCCTTTTTCCCTCAAACACTGGGTGGGATTTTTTTCAGCGGGATTTTACCTTGACAAACAATAATTCACCAATAGCCGCCCGGGGCAGCCTCGCGTTACGCTGAATTTAAGCGGCCAACGAACTTTGCCTGTTTTTTTGCGTTATAATAATTAAATGAAGGAGTAAACCCATGAATCAAACGCGCACCATTCTTGGCTTGCTGATTATGATCTTTTTCGCCATTCCGATCCTTTTTGGCATTATTTGGGCCGTGGGCATGACCCAGGCCGTTGTTTCTTCAAAAATGCTCAGCGAGCTTCCCCGGGAAGTCATAAGCGAAATTCCCGATCTCGTGGACGGAGTTTTGCTGGCGGCAAAAGATGAAAACAGCCAATTGCATCCGGACGCCCGGGTCTGGCTGACCGCAATTGCCGGCGTAGCCAAGACGCCGAGGGAATTGCTCAGGGAAACCGGCTTGAGCGACTGGCTGGAAAAGGAGCTTTCCGACACCTTGCGCACGGTCGGCGACATCTTGAATGGCAAGATCGAGGCCAGAAATGTCCGCTTGGACCTGCGTCCCCTGAAGCAGGCTTTGAATCACCCGGCCGTGGGGCTTTACATTTCTCAGGTCCTGGAAAAGCTTCCCGCCTGCAGTCCCGAACAAAGCGAAGCTTGGACGGAGATCATTCAGGACCCGGACCGTTTCGATGAGCCCCCCCCCTGCCGCCCCGCCGCCGCGATGAACATGGACGTTTCCACCGCCATCCGCGGCAGCATCACCCGTGACATCCCCGACGAAGTCAATTTTTTCAAAAGCAGCCACTTTCCTTATCATCGGATCAATATCGCCAAAACGGTGACTTCGTTCACCTACTTGCTCTTCCTGATCCCGGCGCTGTTCATCGTTCTGGGCGCCCTGGTCGCTGCCCGCTGCAAATCCCACTTCTTCCGCTGGAGCGGTGCGGTTACCATGATCGGCGGCGGCCTGGCCCTGGGCCTGGCCACGTTCGTCAAGCAGATCGTCCCCTGGTCGGCGCGCTTTCACCCCGGCCCGTTCTCTTCCCACTGGCTGCATTGGAACGATTTGATCGGAGATCAGCTGGGCGGCATTGCCCTCATTTTCACCCGCCATCTGGTAGCCCCGGTCATCACCGTCGCCGGAGCCGTCTGCGTGGTGGGATTACTGCTTTTCGCCTTTTCCTTCACCTTCAGCCGGGAAGCCGAGGGAAGCGCCCAGGCGCCGCAGCAGCCCCAGGCGAGCTGAAAAAATACCGTAGCCGATGCGAAGGCCCGAGCTCAAACTCGGGCAAAGTCGATGAAGCCTTTTTCCACGTCGGTGGATAGCAGCCTGACGCGCAAACGGTCACCCACGTTGACCCGCCGATCTCCGCGCACCAGTTTGCCTTCCACCGGAGGATCTTTTATGCGCACCCAGATCCCCTTGTCGGAACTGCCCGTGACCAAGGCGGAAAAGAGGCATCCGGCCTTGTCTTCCAGAAGTTCGGCCGCCGCGCATTTTTTCACCTGCCGTTCCACTTTGTTGGCCGCGTCTTCCTGTTGGGTGCAGTGCAGGGCCAGGGATTGCAATTCGGGCAAAGCATAGACATTTTTCCCCCGGCGGCCGGCCAGAGCGGCTTTAAGCAGACGCTGGGTCAGCAGGTCGGGATAGCGCCGGTTGGGTGCGGTGGAATGGGCGTAGTTTTTCAGGGCCAAACCGAAATGTCCTTCAGGAATTTGACCGGCAGCCAGTACATGGTATTCGCCGCGGCCGATCAATTTGATCACGGCCAGGGACAAATCGGCAAAAGCGTCCGGCTTGGCCTGGCGCGCTTGGCTTAAAAATCCGGCCAAAGCCCTGGCATCGGGATCGGCCGGCAATCCCCTAAAGGGACGCCGCCCCGCAAGCGGGGCCGGCAGCCGCGAGTAAAATTCGGCGGCCAATTCGACGATCCGCGGCCAGCGCTCAGGCTCCCGGACCACCCGGCTCAAGACCGGCAAGCCCTTGCCCGCTAAAAATACGGCCACCGACTGGTTGCAGGCCACCATGAATTCTTCAATGATCCTTTCCGCCCGGTTCTGTTGACGGGTGAAAATGCGTTTGACCCGCCCGTCGGCTGCCATTTCGACCCTGGTTTCCAGGGAAGCGAATTCCAGCGCTCCGGCCGCCAGGCGCCGCCGGCGCAGGATCCGGGCCAGACGGTCCTGCGTTTCCAGCTGGAGCCGCAGGCTTTTCTCCCGGGCCAGCGGTTCGGGAACTTTAGCCTTGCCCTCCAGCCAGTTCGAGACGGCATCATAACAGAGCTCGGCCTTGTTCCGGACCAGGGCCGGAAAAATCCGGCTGCCGGCAACCCGGCCGCCTGAAGAGATGCGGACCTCCACGACCAGGGCCCGGCGGTCCTTGCCCGCCAACAGCGAAGTCAGGTCGAAGGAAAGGCGTTCGGGGAGCATGGGAAAATTCTTGACTCCAGTGTACACGGACGTGGTGTTGACCTTGGCGGCCTCATCGATGGGAGAATGGGCAGCGACGAAAATTCCGACATCGGCCACCGCCACCAGCAGTCGGTACTCGTCATGATCCGCGAACACGACTTCCAGCTGGTCCAGATCCTGGGAATCATCATTGTCGATCGATGTCCAGGGCAAACCGAGCAAATCGGTCAGCCGTTCGGACTTGTCAATGACCATTCCCTTGTCCCGGCAGCCGTCGGCCTGGCGCAGGGCCGCCGCCGGGAAATCAACAGCCAGGCCTTTTTCCTGCATGACCCGCCTGGCGATGGTTTCCAGGTCATGCGACATGAATGAACGCGCTCTTTTTTTTGCTTTGGCCATGGCGGATTTTCCGAAAAAACAACTCTAACCGTTTCCCAGCGCAAAAGCAAGCCGACGATCCGCCGGGCCGGCGGCCGCGCCCCGTTTGACTTTTGCTCCCAACCTGCCTAGAATTCCCTACCATGACGTTTATTCTAAAAACCGTTCTCGGTTTCATGTCGGCGAGTTTCGCCTATTTCTACCTGGCGGATGTCGCCAGGAAGAAAAAGACTTTTTCAGATAAATCCTGGGCCGGTCTTCTTGGCGCCGGATTCATCAGCAATTTTTTCGACACTCTGGGAATTGGGAGTTTCGCCCAGCAGACCGCTATTTTCAAATTTTTCAAACTGGTCGATGACCGCGTCATCCCGGGAACAATGAATGTCGGCGACACCATGCCCACGGTTGCCCAGGCGTTCATTTTCATGACCGCAGTCAAGGTCGATCCGTTCACCCTCGTCGCCATGTCGACCGCCGCGCCGATCGGGGCC
>JAPKZM010000090.1 GCA_026393775.1 Candidatus Aminicenantota bacterium | reverse complement strand
GAGATAAGCTGGTAGCGGTCGTCGCCGCTGCGGTCGTAGCCCGCGACCTTGTTCTGGATGATGTCGAACACCGCGGCATCGTCGACCGGCTTCCCCGGGTCGGCCGTCTGGAAGACGATCTCCACCAGGTTGAGCAGGCGCCGGCTGTCGCCGTTACTGTAGCCGATCACCACCGTCTCGGCTTCGGGCGTGAAGCGCAGGGCCGCGCCATCAGGCGGAGCGATGAACGCCAGCGCCCGAGCCAGGATGCGCCGCAGGTGCTCCTCCTTCAAATGGAACAATTCCAAGATCTTCAGGCGCGAGAGCAGGGCGCGATTGATCTTGTAGGCCGGATTCTCGGTGGTGGTTCCCAGCAGGATGATGTCGCCGCGCTCCACATAGGGCAGGAAAGCGTCCTGAATGTTGCGGTTGAAATGGTGGATTTCATCGACGAACAACACCAGCGGTTTGCCGCGCTCCTGGCGGGCGGCCAGGGATTTTTCCATCAGCTTCTTGATCTCGCCGATCCCCGACACCGTGGCCGAAAACTCGGCCGACGGATAGGCGGTTTCCCTGACCAGGATACGGGCCAGCGTGGTCTTGCACGTCCCCGGGGGGCCCCAGAAGATCATCGAGGCCAGGTTGCCGCTCCGCACCATGGCCTGGACGATCTTCTGCCGCCCGGTCAGGTGCTCCTGGCCTTCGAATTCCGAAAGTTTCTGTGGCCTCAGCTTGTCGGCGAGCGGGAAAAAATCGTGGTTCATGGATTGCCCCGGGGCCGCGGCTCGCTCAGCTCTGCGTGCTGAGGATCATCGCCGCCAGCAGAGGCAGCATGATCTCGTGGTGGCCGACGAAGTAGTAGCCCTTACCGCCGTGGGCGACCGGCCGCTTGAAGACATTTTCAAAGGGGCGGTAATGGCGGTTGAAATCGAACACCGCCGTGTAAAAATTCTCCAAACGGATCCCCTGCCCCGAGCAGAAAGCCACCGCCTTCAGAAAGACTTCGGGCAGGATGACCGCCGAGCCGATGTTGAGGTAGGCTCCGCCCTGCCCGATCTCGGCGACGATGGAAGCCAGCAGCTGGAAGTCGCGCTCGGCCAGGGCGCCGGTGACCTCGCCGGCGAACATCGGGTGAAAGTGGATAAAATCGGTGCCGATGGCCGGGTGGATGGTGACCGGGATGTTCAGCTTGTAGGCGTTGAACAGGATGCTGTGCTCCAGGTGGGGCAGCTTGGCCTGGATCAGGTAGTAGCCGACCGCCTCGCCGGCGCCCATGTTCGCCTGCATCCCGTCCTTGAGCGCCAGGTTCAGGAACAGCCCGGTTTCGTCGGTGTTGCCGTAGCTCCCCTGCAGCAGGTTGGCGGCCACGTCCTCGGAGGTGTTCCCGGCCAGGGCGATCTCGAAATCATGGATCATGAAGGCGCCGTTGGTGGCGATGGCCGAGATCCAGCCGCGCTGCATCAGGTCGATGATCAGCGGGCTCAAGCCGAGCTTGACCACGTGCGCGCCCATGCCCCAGATGATCGGCTTGTTTTTTTTGCGCGCCTCGCCGAGCCGGCCGGCGAACTCGCGCAGGTCCCTGGCGGCCAGGAAGGGCGGCAGGGAAGCGATGAACGAGTTGAAATCGGCGCCCGCCAGGTAGGGCTTGGGGAAATCGCTTAAATGGACCAGCGAAGGACGGTCTTTGATGGAAACGGTTTTCAGGTTTTTTTTATTCAAGGGCTTGTATTTCGGGTAGGGCATGTTTATTCCTTGAGCGTATGGCTGAAACGGACGACGTATTCGACGCCGCTGTAGACGGTCAGGATCACCGCGATGTAAAGGATGGCCGTGCCCAGCAAACGCAGGTAGTTCGCGTAGGGAAGCTTCTGGTAGATGATCAGGATGGAGAGGGCAACGATCTGGAAAGTGGTCTTGATCTTGGCCGGGATGGAGGCCGAGAAGGAAGCATTTTTAACCAGGTAATAGAAGCGGAAGGCGGAGATAAAAATCTCGCGCAGGATGATGATCGCCGCCACCCAGGTCTCGACCTCCTGCAGGTAGACCAGGGCCATCAGCGCCGCGGCCACCAGCAGCTTGTCGGCCAGAGGGTCGAGAAACTTACCCAGGTCGCTGACCTGGTTGTACTTACGGGCGACATAGCCGTCGAGCGAATCGGTCACGGCGGCGATGACGAAGATGGCAAACGCGATGATCTCCTTGTTCTGCATTTCGGTCAGGAGAATGACCAGGAAAAGGGGGACCATGATGATGCGCACGATGGTGATCAAATTGGCTTTAGTCATGTTTACCCCGGCCCATTGTATAATGGTTCCGGGCAAAATGCAATCGGGATGAGCTTGTATAAGAACCTTAGTATAAAAAATATGGCTGCCACGGGCAGCGATGTTGCTTGTAAGAACCGTGGTGTATAAAAAAAATGGCTGCCGAAGGAAGCAATGTAGCTTGAAAGAATCATAGTATGCAAAAATGACTGTCTTCGGCAGCCAATTTTTTGTACAACGGTTCTAACTAAAACCCAAAAGGCTCAAGGTCGCCGGCGCCGTGACGGATGAGTACCGGGGTGACGCCGCTCAGGTCGATGATCGTCGAGGGCTGGTTGGCCAGCGGGCCGGCGTCGAGGACCAGCTCGACGTCGTGGCGGAAGGTCTCGGCGATGGCCTGGGGATCGGTATAGTAGTCGTCCTCGCCCTGCGGCACCGAGGTGGAGAGCAGCGGTCGGCCGAGTTCGCGGACAAGTCCCAGGGCCACGGCCGAATCGGGAATGCGCACCCCCACCGTCGGCCGTT
>JAPKZM010000087.1 GCA_026393775.1 Candidatus Aminicenantota bacterium | reverse complement strand
CAGCTTGCGCTGTTCCATGTCCTTGGTGTTCTTGTACTTCTTCTTGATCGCTTTCATCTTGGGCTGCAAATTCTGCATTTTGGCCATGGAGACGCTGGATGAATAGGTCAGCGGGAAAAGAACGATCTTCAAGAGCAGGGTGAAAACGATCAGCGCCCAGCCGTAGTTGGGGATGAACCCCTGGATCAGGAGGATGCCCTTGAGCATGAGCTTGGCGATGGAGCCGAACCAGCCGTATTCGATGATCCTGTTCAGATCGGGATATTCCTTTTCGACCGCGGTCAATATTTTTTCGTCCTTGGGACCGACGAAGATCGCCGTCGGGTTGGTGACCACCAGATAGGAGTACAACCGGCTTTGTTTTTGCGCGAGCGGCTGTTTGATCACCTGGAAAGCCAGCTTGGATTTCAGCGGATCGGTCTTGAAAACGGCGGCGAAATAAGTGGTCTCATAAGCCGCCCAGTAGAAACCCGACCCCATCTCGCCCAAGGCCTTCTCGTAGGTCTGGCCTTCCTGGGGCATGGTTTTCTGCTTGATAAAGTCGACCGATTCCAGCTTGTCGTTGCGGTATGCGGCGATTTTCAGATTCATCATCATGGCCCGGTCGCGGCTGTCGTTGTTCTCCAGGTCGGGCCCGAAAACAACGGGCAGGGCTTCGACAATCCGCCCGTTGCGGATAACCTGGAAGTCCAAGTGGATGACGTAGCTGTCCTTGCTGAAGACAAATTTTTTGCGGGCCAGAAGATTCTGCGCCGGGTCGGCATATTCAAAAACGACCTCGTTGGCTCCAAGGCCGCCAAGCGTCACCTTGGCCGCGCCGCGGCTTACGAACAGGGCCTTGTTCAGGATCGTTGAAAAATCGTCTTTCTCCGAAAAGAAATAAAAAGGGTAAAAATTGGATTCCTTGGCGCTGCGCGCGACCAGGTCCATGGGCTTGCCGGCGTCATCCTTGTATTTTTTCAAGACGAAGGAGGTGAGCCCGGCGCCGCGGTTGGTGAACACGGCGCTAAAATACTCGTTCTCCACGGTGACGGCCTGCTCGGCGTCAGCCATCAGGCTTTCGGACACGGCCTGCAGAGGCAGCCCGGTTTCCGGGGCGGGTGTTTCCGCCGCGGATGAATTCATGATCGAACCGATGTCGGGTGCCGCGCCGCCCTTGCTTTCCGTACTCTCGGCCGTCTTTTGCGGCTGGGAGGCGGCCGGCGGGGAGAGCCGGTCTTGCGCCGTGGGTTTGGGCATGAAAAGGTACTGGTAGACCAGTAACACCGTCACCGACAACACAATGGCCATGATCAGCTTTTTTGTATCCATTAGGATTTCACCTCGTTTTTTTCAGGGACCGGGTCATAGCCGCCGCTGTGAAAGGGATGGCATTTAAGGATCCGCTTCGCCCCCAGGTATGCCCCGCGCATGGCGCCGTGCTTTTCGATTGCCCCGTAGGCGTAGTCGGAGCAGGTGGGAAAAAAGCGGCAGTGATTGCCCAGCAGCGGCGAAAGGGTTTTTTTATAGAGTTTGATCATGAGCAGGAGCGCTTTTTTCATTTTCTATTTGTATTGAATCTTGACCAGGGCATCCAGGAACAGGGACTCGATTTGCGCGGCGTCGCGTCGTGTGAATGGCTTTTTCATGGAAATCCACAGATCGAAGCGATCCGCGAGCAAGAAGCGATTCAACCTGAACCATTCTTTCATTTTTCTCTTGATAAAATTTCTTTGAACCGAGTTGCCGATTTTGCGGTTAACGGAGATGGCAAAGCGGCTGTCCGGGCGGTTGTTTTTTAAAAAATACAAAAAAAAAATCATTCTTGATTTTTCTGGCATTTTTCAGCAGATAAACAAACTCGCCTTCCTTCTTGATCCGCTGGAAATCTCTAAACGCAAAAGCCATGGATCAGGCGGTCAGACTCTTCCTGCCTTTCCTTCTTCTGCGGCTGATCACTTCACGGCCGCCCTTAGTCTCCATGCGCGCCCGGAAGCCATGGTTTTTCTTTCTTTTCAGATTGTTGGGTTGAAATGTTCTTTTCACAAAATCCACTCCTTGATCATTTGCAAGTAAAGCATATCATAGTAAAAAAAAGGATTCTTGTCAAGGCAGAGCGATTTTAAAAGGCAAAAAAGGAGCCGGGGAAAACTTTCACTTGTTTTACTTTTAGTAAAAATCATTTATAATCATTTGCGGAGGGCACCATGAAACATCCCGATATCCTGGAACGGTTTTTAAGCTACGTGGCCATCGACACCCAGTCCAGCGACAGTTCCGAAACGTTTCCCTCGACCGCCAAGCAGAAAGACCTGGCCGCCAAGCTCAAGCCCGAGCTGGAGGAGCTCGGCTTAAAAGACGTCCAGGTCACCCCCTGGGGATACGTACTGGCCGGGCTCGATTCCAATCAAACCCACAAGGTCCCGACCATTGCCTTAATCGCCCATATGGACACATCGCCGGCCGTTTCCGGAACCGGTGTGCGACCCCTGCTGCATCAAAACTACCAGGGCCAGGATTTGGTGCTTTCGGCGAGTGAAAACATCATCCTGAAAACCAGCGACAACCCGCATTTATTGGAAAAAATCGGCAAGACCATCATCACCGCTTCGGGAAACACGCTGCTGGGGGCCGACAACAAGGCCGGCATCGCCATCATCATGGATACCCTGACCCGGCTGCACAGCCATCCGGAGCTGCCGCGGCCGAACCTGAAGATCGTTTTCACTCCCGACGAAGAAACGGGCCGGGGCGTGGAGCACATCACCGCCGCCGAGATCGGCGCCGATTTCGCCTATACGATCGACGGCGAAAAAATGGGGGAAGTCGAGGATGAAACGTTCTGCGCCGACTCGCTGGAGGTAAAAATAACCGGGATCAACGTCCACCCGGGCTTCGCCAAGAACAAGATGGTCAATGCCGTCAAGATCGCCGCCCGCATCATTGAAAGGCTGCCGCAGCAGACCCTGTCCCCCGAGACCACCGAAGGCCGGGAAGGCTACGTCCATCCCCACCACCTCAGCGGCAACGAGGAAGCGGCGACCATCAAGTTCCTGATCCGCGACTTCACCGAGCCGGGGTTGAGGGATTACGAAGCGCTGATCAAAAAAATCAGCGACGATGTCACCGCCGAATTCCCCGGCGCCAGGAGCGAGGTCAAGGTGACCGAATCCTACCGCAACATGAAAGTGGTGCTCGACCGCTATCCGGAAGTCCTGCAGAAAGCGGAACAAGCCACACAGATGGCCGGCCTGAATCCCAAACGGGCCAGCATCCGCGGCGGCACCGACGGCGCCCGTCTCTGTTTCATGGGCCTGCCCACTCCCAACATCTTCACCGGCGGCAGCAATTTCCATTCCAAGTACGAGTGGATCGCCCTGGAAGACATGCGGAAAACCTCGGACACGCTGGTCCACCTGCTCAAGCTCTGGGCCGACAAAACCTAGAGCATTACCTGGCCGGCGCGCAATAAGACCATTTTTTAAGCAATCAGCCTTTAAGCCGGGAGTTCGATGATGAAGCGGGCGCCTTTGGGCTGGTTGTCCACCACCGAGATCAGGCCGTTGTGTTCTTCGATGATGTTGTGGGCGATGGCCAGGCCCAGGCCGGTCCCGGAGCTCTTCTTGGAAAAATAGGGCATGAAAACCTTCTGCTTGTCTTCGTCGCTGATGCCGGGTCCGTTGTCGGCGATCTCGATGGTGACGAACTTACTTTCCCCGTTGTAGCGGGAAGAGATCTCGACCTCGCCTTCCTTGCCGATGCTCTCCAGGGCGTTGTCCAGGATATTGACGAAAACTCTCTTGATCTGCTCGACATCGAGCTTGACCAGGGGCGGCAACCCGACGTCGAGCTTGACCTTGAAATGGACATTCTGGTAAATCGATGAATAGGTGGCCAGCATTTTTTCCAGGATCTCGTTGATATCACCCTGGGTGAACTTGATTTCCGGCAAGCGGGCGAAATTGGCGAATTCCTCGGCGAGATTTTTGATCGAATCGAATTCCTGGGAAATGACATGCATGCTGTCCTCGACGATGGCGCGAAACTTGTCCGGAGGCTGGTCCAGGCTGCGCAGGATTCGCTGCGAGGAAATTTGAATGGGGGTCAGCGGGTTTTTTATTTCATGGGCGATGCGCTTAGCCACTTCGCGCCAGACCAGCAGACGCTGGGCCTTGATCAGTTCGGTCAGGTCGGTGAAGACCACCAGCAAGCCGGAGAAGCGGTTGTTGATCGGATTGTGCAATTGGGTGATCTTGACGGCCAGGTTGATCACCCGGCCCTGAAGCTTGATATCGATCTCCTTTTCGATCAACTTGAAGCGCGTCTCGAAAGCCTTGCCGATCAGCAAATGAATATCCTTGTAAATGGTTTCCGAAATTACGTTGGTGAAATTCTTCCGCACGACGGCTTCCACGTCCAAAGAAAGCATGCGGACCGCTTCGGGATTCAAGGCGATGATTTCGCCTTTCGAATTCAAGGCCATGACCCCGGAGGTGATGTTTTTCATGATGGTCTCAGTGATGCTGCGCCGGTGGCGCAGCTCGATGGTGCGCCGGTTCAGTTTGTCCCGGTTTTCCTTCAGATCGAAAGCCATGCGGTTGAATTCGTTGATCAGAGTGTTGAATTCATCCTTGGCCGCATAGTCGATGCGCACGTCCAGATTACCCTTGGCGATTTCGGCGGTCGCCGATATCAGCTTCTCGATCGGCACCGTGATGCCCCTGGCCAGGTAAAAGCCCAGCCAGGAGGCGGAGAAGATGATCAGGATGGTGATGAACAAGAAAAGGAGCATGTAGGTATTCTTGACCGGGTCGCGCAGCACCCGCATCTGGCTGTGCTTGTTGACCATCGCCGCCAAGGTGTTGAGGCTACGGGTGTAGCTTTCGGGGAAGTATTTCCCGGTGATGATCAGCATCTTGTCGCCCTGCTCGATATCGAAGGCGACGCCGTTGCGAATCAGCTCGCCGTTCTTCAGGTTGTCGATCTTGGTGAATCCGGACCCGCCCAGGCCGCTGTAAACGATGTTCAACGGCAGGTTCTTGTATTCCTGCATGGGGATGCGCGGGTTGAAGATGGCGAAAATCTCGTTTTTATTCTTGTAAATATTGACCACGTCGAGCTTGTATTCCAGCATCTTTTCCTTGAGCCGGTTCTGCAGGAAATTCTTGTTCTCGTCGGTGTACATCCGTTTCTGCTGGATCATGACGGCGATGATCCCGGAGAAATGTTCCAGGTCTTCGGTAATTTTGCTGTAATAGTTGGTTTTGACGTCGTCGACATTTTTCATGATGTTCTCGACCGGCGTCTTGAACCACTGCTCGATGCTCTGGGAAATGACATCGGTAGCGAAAAAGAATAGCAACAGGGTGGGCACGATGGAAAAGGCGATGAAAAAAAACACCAGGCGGTTCTTAAAACTATGCACGGCGCCGCCCTGGTTCTTTTCATAATACATCTTCAAAATATTGCGGGCTAGGATGAAGAGAAAGGTCAGGCCGAACAGGATAATGATGATCCACAAGCCAAAGATCAGGGTGTTGCTTTTTAAAAATTGCGGCGAAAAGTTCTTGCTCTCCTCAAAATAGATGCGGATGATGACAAAAACGATAAAGAAAAGGACCATGGCCGCCACGATCAGGCGGACACCCTTGACATTTTTGTTTTTCATTCTCCAAATCCTTGGCGCCGGCTTTGGCCAAGCACAAAAACGGCAACCGGTCTTTTATAATTTAGCATGATCTCCGCCAAAGGTCAATTGACAACGGGAGCGAAAAATGATATGGCTGTACTCTTGCGCCTGTAGCTCAAAGG
>JAPKZM010000124.1 GCA_026393775.1 Candidatus Aminicenantota bacterium | reverse complement strand
GAAAGCGCTTTTACCCATGCTGCGGATCGCCATGATGCGGCCGGCGCAGCGTATTTCACCTGGAACTTCCTTCAACTCGTCGGCGGAAAGGTCCTTGTATTTGGCGATTACATCCTTAAAGCGGTGGCTGACTTCGAAGCGATAGGGATAAGGCATGATGCCCAGGGCGGCAAGTTTCTTGAGTTTTTCCTGCCTGACGGCGAATTGTTCTTCCATAGGCGACCTCATTCATCCATGATTTTATTGCTTTTTCTGACGACGACACCCAGAAAGCGCTCAATGCGGTTGAAAACGACGCTTGGGTCGGTGACCAGGTAGCGCGAAGAAAAATCCTGATATTGCGGATCGTAAAAGACCCGGCGTTCTCCGGGCAAGTCGATTTCCAGCCAGCGGTGCGGTACCGGTTCGATCACGGCGTCGTTTTCGCGCAGATAAAACCCGTTGATCGAACGGCTGACGATGCCGACGCAGGCCAGCAGCGTCTGGGCGACGTTGGCATAACCGATGCAATGGGCTCGGCGATTGAGCAGGACCGCCACCGTGTCCTGCGGCAGGTCGGCCTCGGAATAGGTGATGGCATTGGTTAAAAAGGAGGAAATGTTTTGCAGATAATCGCCAATGGAAATGGCGTTCTGGCGCACCTGGTTGAAAATCACTTTGACCAGCGGGTTCTGCCCGGCCACATAAGAATCATCGCTGGCGATGGCGTGGTTCAGGTTTTTAAAACTAAGGGTCTGGCTCTTGAGCTTGACGTGCAATCCGTCCGCATCGCTGCGGATCTCCTGCTTGAAGTTGTAATTGCGGTAATTGCTGAAGATCTCGGGCGTCCGGCAAGCGACAAAAACTTCCAGGTTGCTCTCCTGGCGCAATGGCATCCAGATGTAGAAAACCAGCAGCAGCGTTTTCATTCGATGGCCTTGTCCAAAATGGCGTTGATCAGCTTGTACGAATCCTGATCGCTGTACTTCTTGGCGATGCGGATGACATCGTCGATGATGATCGGTTTTTCTGAGTTGAACGTCGCTTCGGCGATGCCCATGCGCATCAGGTTGCGGTCAATGAGCGCCAGGCGGCTCAGCTTCCAGTCGATCAGGTTGGCCGTTATCTTGGCGTCGATTTCGGCCTGGTTGTCCAGGACAATCTGCACCACGCGGCGGATGAATTCTTCCTCGTCGGGGTTCACCCTTTTGAACGTTTGAAAGTATTCCTCGATCAGCGGCCCCGATTCGACCGCTGCGCATTTACGTATATCGAGCTGATACAGGATCTTTAGAATGATTTCCCGGCTGTACTTGATGCGGAACATCAGATCTTGGCATCGGCAAATAGGTTGAGTAGCTCGATGGCCGATTGCGCGGCCTGGAAACCCTTGTTGCCCATCTTGTTTCCCGCCCGCTCGATGGCCTGGTCGGTATTGTCCGCGGTGATGATGCCGTAGGTCACCGGCTGGATGAACTCAAGATTCAGCTGGGCGATGCCCTTGCTCACCTCGGAGGCGATGAAATCGAAATGGGGGGTCTCGCCACGGATAATGGCCGCCAGGCAGATCACGGCCTGGTATTTTTTCTTCAGCAGCAGCCGCTTGGCCACCAGCGGGATCTCAAAGGCGCCGGGCACGCGGACCACCTCGATTTCTTCTTCCTTGGCGCCGCTGCGCATCAAGGCGTCCTTGGCCCCGTCCAGCAGTTTGTCGGTGATGAAATTGTTGAAGCGGGAAACGATGAGCGCATACTTGAAGCCCTTGGAAACCAACTGTCCCTGAAATTCTTTCATTTTCTTCTCCATATGAGGGAAAATATCCTAAATAACCCCTTATGTCAAGCTCCAGCGCGGTCCTCGCGCAAATCCTGCCGCTATTTTCGGGCCTGAGACCCGATCCGCTTCCCTCGATCAGTACGAGCTGGTAACAGAAATCTGGTCGCTATCGATGTGACCGGTTACAGTCACCGTCCCTCCGGAAAGGGTGCCGGTGGCTTCAAGGTTCAGAAAGACATTGTGGCTCCTGCCGTTAACCGAGAAAGATTGCGATGTCTCGGTTATAAACATGTCCACGTGGTCGGAGACCGCATCGATGTGCCCGGTGATGAGCAAACTACCGCCCAAGGTATCGCCGCTGGCCATCGTTGCCCCCTGACTGCAATCAATAGTGGCCTGGATAGTCATCAATACCGAGCAATCCGCATAGACCGATACTCCCATATTGCCCGTCATCCAGCCATGGCTCGGGCTCGGATTCACGATGCCGGTCATCGCCTGGTTGATCGCTTTCACCGCGCTGATGGGCTGGCAGGCCGACTGTTTGTTAAAAACGTCCGACTTCTGATTCCCAATTCCCGTCGCGCTGCCTGAAAATTTGTTGATGTCGGATATGCTCTGGGTGGCGAGATTGATGATCACATTGATGTCATTTCCGGATTCATCCGATTTTTTGCAGGTCGTGCCCAGGATAAGAACGATCATCATCATGGAGATCAGGCCGATCTTCAGCATTTTTTCTTTTTTCATCAATCTTCTCCAGAAATTTTATTTTAGGATTCGGAAAATATAGCACAAATTCATTGTAAAGTATCAAAAATAATTTTAATGGCCCCTCCCCCAGTCAAACCCCAATCTAAAATGATAACCAGCATCCGGAGTTGACAAAAATGGCGCCGCTGCCGATAATGGGGACATGGCGAAAATCCTGGTCGTGGAAGACAATGCCTCGATGCGCGAGATGCTGGCCAGCATCCTCGGCGAAAAAGGCTTTGAAACCGAGATCGCCGCCTGCGTGGGCGACGCCATGGCCCTGCTCAAGAAAAGCGATTTCGCCCTAATCGTTTCCGATCTCCAGCTCCCCGACATGGACGGCCTGAGCTTCTACAAAAGAATCAAGCACCTGCAGATCCCGTTCATCATCCTCACCGCCTTCGGTTCCATTGAAAAGGCCGTGGAAGCCATCAAGGAAGGGGCCTTCGACTTCATCGCCAAGCCCGTCGATCCCGACTATTTGCTGCTGATGATCAACAAGGCACTGGCCGCGACCCAGATCCTGCGTGAAAACCTGGTCCTGCGCGAGGTGCTGCAAACCGAAATGGGAAAAACGGTCATCATCGGCAGCAGTCGCGAAATTCTCAAGGAGGCCGAAAAGATCCGCCAGGTGGCCCAGACCGTCACCACCGTGCTGCTGCGCGGCGAAAGCGGCACCGGCAAGGAATTGTTCGCCCGGGCCCTGCACGCCCTGAGCCCGAGAAAGGACAGGCCGTTCATCACCATCAATTCGGCCTCCATCCCGGACAACCTGCTGGAAAACGAGCTTTTCGGGCACGAAAAGGGTTCCTATACCGGGGCTTACCTGCGCCAGTTGGGAAAGCTCGAGCTGGCCCAGGGGGGGACGTTCTTCTTTGACGAGATCGGCGATTTCCCCTACTCCCTGCAGGGGAAGATCCTGCGCGTCCTGGAGGAAAAATCGATCTCGCGCCTGGGCGGCAGCAAGGATATCCGCCTCGACATCCGCTTCATCTTCGCTACCAACCAGGACCTGGAAAAAGCCATCGCCGAAAAACGTTTCCGTCAGGACCTCTATTTCCGCATCACCAGTTTTCCCGTTCAACTCCCGCCCTTGCGCGAAAGGAAGGACGACATCCGCCTGCTCGGGGATTATTTCGCCAAAAAGATCTCCCTGGAGATCAGGAAGTACGAAATCACCCTGTCCCAGCCCGCCATTGAAAAGCTCCTGGGCTACAACTGGCCGGGCAATGTCCGCGAACTGCAAAACACAATCGAGCGGGCGATCATCCTCTGCCCGGGTCGTGAGATCAGCGCCGCGGAGATCATACTACCCGACAGGTTCATGCCGGTCCACGAACAGTTCAATCTCAACGGCAATCTGAAAGCGGTCAGCGACCGGGCCCAGAAGCTGGCCGAAAAGGCAAAGATCAGCCAGGTTTTGGCCGAAACGGCTTTCAACCGTTCGCGGGCGGCCGAGATTCTGGAAGTCAGCTACAAGACTCTGCTCCAAAAAATAAAAAAACATGGCCTGGGCCAAGAAAATTAAAACCCAACTGCTTAAAAAACTGGCCAAGTTGCTCATTGAAGCGATCGTGTTCAGCAGCCGGGTGACGATTTCGGGACGCGAAAATATAGACGAATTGGAAAAGAAAAACCAGCCATTGATCTTTATTTTCTGGCACCGCCACATTCTGTTCGTCATCCACCAATTCAAGGATATCGGGGCCCGTCCGCTTATTTCCCTGTCCAGCGACGGTGAACTGGTCTCCAGCGTGGCCGAGGAATTCGGCATGAAGCCCATCCGCGGGTCATCCTCCCAAGGGGGGGCGCGGGCGTTCCTGAACATGGTACGCAGCGTGCAAAAGGATAACGCCTGGGTGCTGATCACCGCCGACGGGCCGAAGGGGCCGGCGCGGCGGATCAAGCCTGGGACCGTGCAATTGGCCATGAAGACCGGGGCGACCGTCATTCCCATCAGTTGGAGCAGCTCGCGGGTGAAGATCCTGGAAGGAAGCTGGGACCGCTTCCTGATCCCCCTCCCTTTCGGCCGCATCCATTTCGCCTACGGCCAGCCGCTGCGGATCGACGGCACAGCTAGCCTGCAGCGGACCGGGGATATGCTGGCCGAAAAACTCGACCAACTGGAGCAGTCATTGTAATTGGCAGGGAAACTTTTTTTTGCTATGATGATCCGGGAGACTGAACCATGAAAAAGATTCGCAAACTGGGTATTTTAACCGGGGGCGGCGATTGCCCGGGATTGAACGCCGTCATCCGCGCGGTGGTGCACACCGCCCAGCGCCAATACGGGATCAAGGTTTGCGGCATCATGGACGGCTACGCGGGCTTGATCCAAAAAAATGTCTGCCCGCTCGAGCTGGCCGACGTTTCCGGCATCCTGCCGCGCGGCGGCACCATCCTGGGCACTTCCAACCGCGACAACCCCTTCCGCTATGCCGTTGACGCCCCGGGCCGCAAGCAGGAGTACTGCGACGTATCGGCCCAGGCGCTGAAGACCATCGAATACAACGAGATCGACGTCCTGCTGGCCGTCGGCGGCGAC
>JAPKZM010000061.1 GCA_026393775.1 Candidatus Aminicenantota bacterium | reverse complement strand
GCCGGCGCCACTTCCGGGATCGTGCCGCCTGACCAGGAAACCATGCGCTATTTGGAGGAGGAAGCCGGGGTCACGGACAAACCCGATATTTTCAGCCCCGATCCCGACGCGGTTTACGACCAAGTGATATATATAAATGTTTCAAAGCTCGAACCGCAGATCGCCTGCCCGCACACCGTGGACAATGTCAAGCCCATCAGGGAAGTTCTCGGCATCAAGATCAACCAGATCGTCATCGGTTCCTGCACCAACGGCCGCCTCGACGACCTGGCCATCGCAGCCAAGATCCTCAAGGGCAAGAAGGTGGCCAAGGCCACGCGCATGCTGATCTTCCCGGCTTCGACGCGGATCTATCTGCAGGCGTTGAAAAAAGGTTATATCACCACCTTTATGGAAGCCGGCGCCGTGGTCATGAATTCCGGCTGCGGCCCCTGCCTGGGGATTCACCAGGGCGCCCTGGCCGACGGCGACGTGGCCCTGGCCACCACCAACCGCAATTTCAAGGGACGCATGGGCAATCCCAACGCCGAAGTTTACCTGTGTTCGCCTGCCGTAGCAGCAGCCAGCGCCATAACTGGCGTCATCACCGATCCCAGAAAAGGAGGAAAGTAAGATGGCTAAAGTTGTCTTTAAAATCGGAGACGATGTCTCCACCGATATCATTTATCCGGGAAGATTCATGGCCACTGTCCTGCCGACCGAAACGCCGCAGTTCGCCTTTATCGATTATCCCGAATTCAATGCCAAAGTTAAGAAGCAAGAATTCCCGTCCCAAAGCATCATCGTGGCCGGTAAGAATTTCGGCTGCGGTTCATCGCGCGAGCAGGCCGCTTCCTGCCTGAAAGGTCCCGATTTTGTGGTCGTGGCACGGAATTTTTCCCGCATCTTTCTGCAGAACGCGATCAACCTCGGGCTGAAGATGGTCATCTGTCCGACTATTGAAGCCAACGAGGGCGACGAGCTGGAATTCACTGTTGACCAGGTCATCAACAAAACTTCCGGCAATAGTTTTGCGAGCGTGGCCCTGCCCAAAGCTCGTCAGGTCATCATCGATGCCGGAGGACTGATCCCCTTTACCCGCAAACTCCTGCTGGAAACCAAAGGCAAAGGTTGATCCAAAAACTCATTGTCATTCCTCTGCCTCGGCGAGAGGGGCCAAGAGAATAAAAAGGGACGATCATGGATGTTAATTTCAGGGAAGCGCTGGCCATACTTTACCGGGCATTGTCCGTGGTTCTTTTCCGGGCCGGCATCTTTGCGGCCGGCGGCTTCTCGATCATCATCGTTTTCGGCATGCTGCTTTTCGCTCTCCGGGTTGCCGGCGGCGCCAGCACCCTCGTGGTCGTCGTTGTCGCTAGTTCGGCCGTCTTGGGCTTGGCGGTCAGCGGAGTGGGTTTGCAGCGGTTTTTCCTTTTTCGCTACCGGGTTGCCATGCTGCTCCTGTTTTCCGGACGAGCCCTACCGATTTCCGGGTTGGCTGGGGCCATCCGTGAGTCCGGAAGTCTTTTCAGAAACCATTCCCAATGGCAGGCTTTGAACCTCACGTTGAGGCGAGCTTTGCTTTTTCCCAGC
>JAPKZM010000267.1 GCA_026393775.1 Candidatus Aminicenantota bacterium | reverse complement strand
ATTTCCTGATTTTTCAAAAATCGTCAATATCACCTATAATAAAAGCAAAATATACGGATTCCATCCCAACCTGATCTTGGCGGTCATGCAGGTGGAAAGTGGATTCAATCCGCTGGCCCTTTCGGCCGTCGGTGCCTATGGCTTGATGCAGATCCGTTACGCGGTCTGGAAAAACGAGCTCAAGATCGACAAGAGCAGGATCTTCGACATCGAATACAATATCGGGCTGGGACTGAAAATATTGAAACAATACTGTGATCTTTCCGGCGGCGATATCAGCCGGGCGCTGTTTTTGTACAATAACGGCTACAAATATCAAAATACCGGCTATTTGGTCAAAGTGAACAATTCCATCTACAACCAGGACATCGATATTACAAAACAGATCGGCGTCAGTCAATAAAAAAAGTAAGGCCTATGCCGCTCATCTCGTTTGCTGCTGGCTGTTTTGTTTGAAGAGGATGAAAAGCTGCCTGAAAAAATCCAGGTATTCCGCTTGCTTGAAATCGGGATATGTCCAAGGCAGGAATTCGATCTGCTTGTTTTTCAGGACGTATTCCAAATGGGCGTAAATGCCGCGGCGCAGGGGAACGCGGTGAAAGTGGTTCTTGCTGGTGGCGATGATCACGTTGGCATCGGATAAATATCCCGGATCCAGGTTGACGGTTCTTTTTCCGGCGCAGGCAAACTGTCCTTCCAGCTGATTGGTGAAAATCTTGATTTCAGGAAGTTTCTCCGGGTTCAGCAACTCCGCGAATGAAATGAATTGCCTGAACAATGGTGCCCCCATTTCGGCCCGGTAATAGTCGGTCGTTGTGAAAGGGAAATGCGCCGACTGGCTGTCGATGGCCGAAAAATGTTCGGCCAGATAAATTTTCGCTTTTTCCGCGGCAGCGGCTTGGCTGAAGATCAGCCCGCAGAATAATTTTACATTTTTAAATTCGCTGATCCGCCCCATGCTGCAGGTCCGTCTTTCAATTCAATCCGCTTCCGTAACCAAGCTCAACGCAGCCACGGCAAGATGTAGAACCGGCCGTTGATGAAAGCGGCAACTCGATCCTTGCCCGGGGACGGCTGATAAACCACTCCCGCCAGCGAGACCTGACAATTCGTGTAGTTTCTTTCCTCGTCAAGCTTCAGCAGTTCGCCGTTGAAGGTCGAGAAATACTGTTCATTGGCGTTGCTGCAATCGATAATGGAATTCAAATCGCGGCGGGAAGTGATTTTTTCCCTGGCGAAAGGCGCCAAGTGGATGATTTCCAGGCTGGTCTCGCTGAAATACATGAACTTGTTCCTTTCGCTTAAAAAATAAATGACGTCCAAATCCGGATTGCAGCCTGCGGCCAGTATGCCGCTGCCGAGCTTTTTGTAGAGCAGGGAGTGGTAATTGAAAAGATAAAGGTTCTTTTCCTTGTCCTTGGTCAGGAACAAGATCTCATTCTTGTTGGGATTGAAGCTCACGATGTCCAGTTCGCTGTAATACTTTTCGCCCAGGAACATGGTCTCATCCATTTTGGTTGTTTTGTTACCCAGCGGGTCGTAAGCCAATCCCTGAAAGGCGTTTTTTAAATCGGAAAAATAGATGATGAACGGTCCGGGTTCGGCGCCAAAAAATATTTTTACCTCTTCGGAAGCCGTGATATCGATGCTCCGGCCCTTTTCGATGAGTTTGGCGACTTCGGAGTTTTCCCGCGCGGCATCGGCCACCGCCAGGTACTGCTTAATTTCTTCAATCGGAACCCGACGCTGCAGTTCGCGGTCCCTGACTTCGGTACAGTTTTCATTCGCATAATTGTAACGATAGACTTGAAAGGGATAATTGGGATAAACGGCGATTTTTCGTCCGGTTGCGCTCAAGGTGGTAAAAGGCGAAGCGAACGCCTGTTCCGTCACGCTGCCATCGGTGATGTAGGCGTCGCTGGCCTGGGTGTTGAACGCCACGATGATGCTGGGCATTCTCAACGCATAACCGAGTACCGGTTGCAAGAAACAGTCTTTGGCAGTGACGATGAGCGTATAGACGTAAACTTTTTCGTTTTCGACAGCGGAGGTGGAGAAAATTATTTTTTCAAGATTGGCCGACGCGAATATCTCCTGGATACTGCCTTCGTACTCGAAGGTTTTAATGATCTTTTGGGAAACCGCATCCATGACCAGCAGTTTTTCCTTTTCACCGCTCTGCATGGCGCCGGCGATGAGCACCCGGTTGTGACTCAGCCATTGAATCTTTTTGCCATCGAAAAAGGGCATAAGCGGATAGGAATGGAATGCAAACGGGGCGGAGAATTCCGTTTTCAGCTCTTCTGGATTTATTCCACTGAGGATCGCCCGGTCTATCCAGTTCTGCACGTTGGGATTTTTCTTTTTGAGATGATGCAACCCCAGCAGAACGTTGATGCGCGGCTCCCATTGGTTCTGGGAAAACACTTCGTAGAGATACTTTTCAGCGTTGCTGTCCTTGAGCTGGGTTAACACCTCGGCGAAGGTCAGGCCGTATTTGAGGTTATAATAATCAAACTTCAGTTTTTCCAGTATTTTTTTGGATTTTTTCAACTCGCCGGTCTTCATGAAATACTGCGCCAGCAGCAGCTGCCCTTCCTTGGATTCGGGCTTGACCTTGAGCGCCCGCTCCAGGTATGGATAAAGTTGGGCCCAGTCGTTCAATTGATAATAGGCTCGGGCCGTAAGCAGGGCAAAATAGTAATTGGCCGGCGACTGCTCGGATTCGGGCTGGATCAGCTCGACCGCCGCTTGCGGCTGGCCGGTTTGCAGGTACAACTCGCAAAGCAACAGTTTGTATTCGGCTAGTTTCGAAAGCTGCAGGCCCTTGTTGAAATTGGCCTCGGCGGCCGGGTAATTCCGTCGTTTCAGGTATTCATTGCCAAGGCACAAATAAGCCGGCGCATAGTTCGCGTTCATGCGGGTTATTTTCAACAGGTTTTCGATGGCCAGGGTATTTTTTAAGTCGGAGACGGACAGGCTGACGCCGGTCAGGGCTTCCAAAGAGCGATGATCACTTTCGAGATAGTAGCTGAACACTTTCGTGGCTTCCCATTTTTCATTTTTCAGCAACAGGGCGAAACCTTTTTTAACCGTCGCTTTGGGATTGAAATGAAAGTACGCATCCAGATATTTGTTCGCCAGTTCCATATCGTCGATTAGGTAATAGACGACGCCACGGAAAAAATCATCCGTTTTGGAGGCGGAAAAAACCGGGACGATGGCCAGCGTCAAACATAAGCCTATTGCAGCTTTTTTCATGACGACCTCCGTGCTGATTCTGCCATGTCGGACTTACATCCCCCAGTTTAATTTGTCGGCCAAAAGCTGGAAGTAATTGATTTCCGGCGTGACCAGCATGTGCAGTTGCTTGGGATAGATTCCCACCGACAGTGTGCCTTCGAAACTCAGCGGCAGCACGGTCTGGCCATCGATGGTCACATAAGCGTCCATGTTCTGGGTCAGCAATTGAACGGTGATGGTGGAGCTGTCCCGGACCACCAGCGGTCTGAACGTCAGGGAATGAGGGCAAATGGGAGTAATGATGATGCCGTTGACCTCGGGGCTGACGATCGGCCCTCCGGCCGATATGGAATAGGCCGTCGATCCGGTCGGGGTGGAGACGATCAGGCCATCCCCTTTTATTTCGGCCACTTTGGCGCCGTCGATCTTTAAAAGCAGTTTGACGATGCGCGCAATCGCTCCCTTGTTGATGACCACATCGTTCAAGGCGGTGTACAGGCGGCCCTGATAGTCGATTTGCAGCAGCTTGCGTTGCGATATCTTAGCCTTGCCTAAAAAAATATCGGTCAGGCGCTCCTCCAGGAATTCTTTTTTCATCTCGGTGAGAAAACCGAGCGTGCCGAGATTGAATCCGGCCACCGGCACCTGGGCTTCCACTGCCTGTCGGGCGACTGACAAAAAAGTTCCGTCGCCACCCAGGACGATGATCAAATCGGTATCGCGGGCGATATCTTCCCTGGCGCAGTATTCCTGGCTCTGCAACAGCTCGGCCGCCGTCTGTTCCAGGATGTAGGCGATGGCGAATCTCTTCAGAACGGCGATTGTTTTTTCCAGATGAAATACCAGATCCTGGTGCGGCTTGGCCACGATGACGACTTTTTTAAATGGCTGCATCATCACGGATCATTGTATCATCAATGGATTTTTTTTTCCCGTATTCAAGCAGGAAAAAATATTCCTGGTTGCCTTTTTTCCCTTTCAGGCCGGCCTGAGTAAAACCGCGCAAGGAAAAACCCATGTTTTCGATCCGCTGCTTGAGCCCGAGCACGACGTTTAGCCTGGTTTGCGCATCGCGAATGACCCCCCCCTTGCCGACGAGGGCTTTTGGGGCTTCGAACTGCGGCTTGACCAGAGCCAGGATCTTCGCCTTGGCGAATACGTTCAGGACGGGCAGGATGGTGGTAATGGAAATGAAGGAAAGGTCCATGATGATCAGATCGGGATCGAAGGGGATATCCCCTTTCCGCAGAAAACGGGCGTTTTTTTTCAGCAAGTGCAGGCGCGGGTTTTGGCGCAACCCGTAATCGACCTGGGAAGTATTCACGTCGACGCCGCTGACCTCGCCGGCGCCGCATTTCAACAGGTAATCGCTGAAACCGCCGGTGGATATCCCCAGGTCAAGGATCTTCATGCCTGCGACGGCAATGGCGAATGTTTCAATGGCTTTCGCCAACTTGAAAGCGCCTCGCGAAACGTATGGATATTTTTTCCGGATGGCAATGGCGTCTGCGGCGGTCAGCGGATGATCGGCTTTGACCTGCACCTGGTCGTTGACGAACACTTCGCCGGCCATGATCAGGGCAAGAGCCTCGTCCGCTCCGTCGGTCAGTCCCCTTTCGATCAGGGCGACATCGAGACGGATTCTTTTTGGAACACTCACTTCCGCGGCAGGGGTTTGCGGGCCGTGACTGTTTCAGCGGAATTTTTATTTATGCCGGCTATGAAAAATTTCAAGACCGCGTTGTTGAACTCGTAATCATCCTTGAGCGAAACCGATTGATCCCCGGGAAAGATGACGCTTTCCGACTTGAGGATAGTCGCTTGGGCGAGTTCGACCGATCGTTCCTCCTCCATGCTTTCCAATAGGATCAACGCCCGATCCAGATCGACCGGATCCAGGCGCAAACTCATCCGGAAGTTTTTCGCGCAAAATTTGATCGTCGCCCTGTTCTTGGCTTCATCGTCAATTTTAACTTCCGAATTTTGATACTTTTCCTTTTTAAAAAAAATTTCAAAGATCCTGATGAATTTGTTGAAGATCTTTAAATTGCGCGAATAGCAATCATGATAATCGCCGTATTTGGCGGCGATGGCGAAATCGATTTCTAGTTCCACACCGAGTCTCCTGAAGATTATTTTAAGTGATTGCCGGGATAGTGTCAAGCTTCCCGTTCACCAGTCATAAGAGCACCTGGAGATTTTTTCGTCACTCCGTCTGGCCACGTCTGCGGCCGACCCACAGCCAGGTGGAGACGATGATGATCAGGAACAACGCCCAGTGAATCACAAAGATCGGTATGTAGCGTCTGGAAAAGGAGCGCAGCCACGTGACCAATCCCCAAAGGATGAGGGCCAATCCCAACAGCCAGGCGGTGAAAACAAGTATCTGGCAGCGAATCTTGAGCCATAAGTAGGCCAGCCGGTCGCTCAAAAACAAGCACAGGCCCAGTATGGAAATGACAACGCCGAAATTGTCCGGCCCGGCCATGTTGGCCGGGGCGAGAGCGATATACCAGCCGCCGATGATCGCCCACGTGACCAGAGCGGCCAGCAGGACGAAAATCGTCTGCAAATTGAACTTCCAATGCAGGAAATGATTTTTTTCCGGAGCCATGCCTTCCTTTTTTCTAACGTCGGCATTGAAAATAAGTCAAGTATGGACGCAATTCAATCGGGAAAATCCTGATTTTTCCCTTCAAAATTCCTTAGCCCCCTTATGGGACAGACAAATCAAATCCGCCAAAGTCGGCGGATGATTTGTGCTGCCTTTTTTTGACTTTTTCCCAGATCAACTATACAATCGCCCCATGGTCAAACTCGTATCTTCCGGAGGCAAAGTGATCGGGTTGATCGGTTGTGGAGCGTGGGGGACAAATATCTTGCGCGACCTGCTCAGTTTGCAATGCCGGGTGCTGGTGGTTGACATCGATCGTCATGCCCGGGCCAAGGCCGGCGAAAATGGCGCTGCGATGGCATTGGCTGAAATCGAAGCCTTGCCCGCTTGCGACGGCTTCGTGGTGGCGGTGCCCATTCCGGATTTGGCCCCGACCTGCGCCGCTTTGTTGAAATTAAAAAAACCTATTTTTTCAGAAAAAACCCTTTGCCGGTCTTTGCGGGATTTCAATCTTTTAAAAAGACTGGGCGGCACGAAATATATTTTCGCCATGCATAAATGGCATTACCATCCCGGCATCGAAGCCTTGCGCTCGGTAGCGCGTTCGAAAAGGCTTGGCGAACTGGGGGTGCTGCACGCGACCCGGCATGCCTGGGTGAATGATTTTCACGGTGGCGATATTTTTTGGACGCTGGCCGTTCACGATCTGACGATCGTCAAGCATATCCTGGGTCATATCCCGAAAAAAATCAGGGCCATCCAGGTCGTCAAAAACGAAAGCGGTTTGCCCATTTCCTTCACCGCCATCATGGGAGACCGGCCCGCCGTCGTCCTATCGGTCAACGGCCGGCATTGCCACAAAAGAAGCGGTGTAAGCATCCATGGCCCTAAAGGTTCCGCCGAACTTCATGGCGCTTATGACAACCATATTTCCATCAGAGACGAAATTGGCGATGGCCGGGTGGCCATCGATACCACGCTCCCGCTGTATTTGGAATTGAAGGAATTTGTGGGCTACCTGCACAATGGCCCTGAACCTCGCTGTAACCTGAACAGCGCCTGGGAAGTGACGCGGGCTATTCTGGACCTGAGGAAAAAAGCCGGATTGAAAAATGAATCGCCTGACTCGACCGGCACAGGTGCACCATAATGGACAGCCAGCTTAAAATATTTGCCCCGGCTAAAGTGACCGGCGAGCAGCAAAAAATTGCCGCCTACCTGAGAGGCGAACGAATTTTCCCGACGACCATTGAAATGGATCTGACGCAGCTCTGCACGCGTTCATGTCCTGGATGCCCGTACAAGGGGCCCAGGCGTCAGAGGCTGACGATGCCCTTCGCTTTTCTGGACCGGCTATTAAGCATTTTGGGCAGGAATACGCCGGGGATAGTATTTTCCGGGGGAGAAGCGACCATCGTTCCTCATTTTCCCGAGGCCGTGGCCCTGGCAAGAAAAAAGGGATTTAAAGAAATCGCCGTGATATCGAACGGGGGTTTTACCCATCACCCGAAAGTGCAGGATGCCCTCCTGGAGCACGTGACCTCCATCCGTATTTCATTGTACGATTGGCAGGATGGCGAATCTCCCTATTTCATCGATACGCTCAAGAAAATTTCCCGGTTGCGCGAACGCATCGAGAAGGAGGGCAGCCATCTGGAAATCGGGGCTTCGCTCCTGACGCGCAGCGATCTCAACCACCGCTATGAAACGGTCGGACGGCAAGCGCTCGCCGCCGGCATCGATTGGCTTTATTTTCACCCCTATTGCGTCGACTGGCACTGCCAGCGTCCGCTGCAAGCCGATCAAACCGGCGTATTGGCGGCGATCGAAAAATTGAAAACAGGCGCCCCCCGCGGCGCCAACATTCAAGTCCCGTTCGAACGCTATTCACAGGAGCCGTTATATTTTGAAAAGCTTCATGGCGCCCATTTTTTGATCCAGGTCGGCGCCGACGGCGTCAATTATGCCGGCCCCGAATGCAAGTATGATAAAAATTCCGAGCTGCTCGACCTGAATGAATACATGCAAGATGATTTCTTATGGCATCCGCGGCGGCTGAAGCGCCTGGACGAGCTGAACAGCGACACTTACGCTTTCATCGGCACCCGGCACCGGCCGCCGATGTTCAGCGATTATATCCAGAAGCTGATTCGCCGGCAGAAGCAAACGGCTGGGCAGGCCCCGGCGACGGAACCCGCCGATCATTTCTCGTACCCATGTATTTTATGATCCCTTAGCGCCTGGCCGGCGGCAGCCCACGCCTTTTCCGACCCTTGCGGATATTTCGTTGCACAAAAAAGTAACGGAGCCTTTCCAGCAGCCGATGCTGCGTTCCCAGGGATTCAATGCTGCGACGGAACATGCAATGCAAAAGCTGGCGCAGCGCCTGGCGAACCGGCGTCCTGGGGAGGGTCTGATGAGCCAGCACTGCCGTCGCTTGGTAAAGGACCTCACGCTCGAGATTCAACGCGTCACGCTTCAGCTCGGCAAGATATCTCGCTTGCGGCGGATCGAAGCCGGCCGCGTATGTCCCCCACCACGCCGATGGGAATTTGAGCAGATTCAAGCGTGGATAAAATTGGATCGGTTTACCGGCAAGATACACCCGGCGCAGGAAATCCATGTCGACTCTCCTGGCGAGTTTGTCGGGATCACCCCAGGGCCCGCACGCTTCGATCAGGCTGCGCCGATGCAGCCAGCAGGAAGGGAAGACAAAGTGATTCTCATAGGTCCTGCCGCTGCTCGGTGGTCCAACCGTGTATCTCAAGCCGGCCGGATCGAATGCCGCGCTGAACGGGTGCACCAGATCGGCCTCAGTCCTTTCGATGCAAGAGAGCAGACTGGACAAATGCCATGGGAACCACAGATCGTCATGGCCCAGGTAGGCGATGTATTCGCCGCGGGACCTGCGGATCCCTTCGTTGTTCGGGGCTCCCTGGCTTCCCGAATTCTTCGCCAAGTTGATCCAGTTTAAGCGCGGGTCGGCGAAAGCATCGACCACTTGCTGACTGTTGTCGGTGCAGGCGTCACCGACTATCCAGACTTCATAATCGCTGCAATCCTGTGCCAGCACGCTCTCAATGGCCAATTTCAGGGTCCGGGCGCTGTTGTAGGTGGCCATGATCACGCTGACCAGGAGTTGATCGGTTGCTTTTGGCATGGGGGGACCGGGAAGACTACTTTTTTTCGATGTTCAAATGGAAAAATGTCCGCCCGAAATAGTCATCATAAAAGGAAATGACTTCATCATAAGAATAGCCCAGTCCGATCAGGCGCTTGCGGATGAATTTCTGGTGGATGCCGCGGCTGCGGGTGATGTTGCGCGAGGAGACGCGGTAATGGATCTCGGCCTGGTCGGGCGAGAAGAGCTTGAGGATCGGCCACATGACATGGATGAGCGACTCGCGTTCGAAGACCCACATGCTGGGATGGATGTAGGCGCAGAACTCGACGAAATTCCGGTTTTGGCCGATCGGGTTGGGCGTGACGTGTAGGGCGATGTAGCCGGTGCCGCCGGTCAGGAAAACCCCGGTATAGCCGGGCGGGTCGAAATCGTGGTCGAAAATGAACGGCGTGTCGGTGGAGAGGAGCACGTCGTCGAAACAGTCCTCCAGGAGATACAGGGCTTCGTCCTCGCGGACGCGCGGGTTGCAGAGAGAATTGATGAACTTCTGCTCGCAGTCGTAAAAGGCGCAGGCCAGGTACTCCTCCTGCTGCGAGTTGACCATCAGCTTCAGCTTGCGGTCGCTGCGCGCCAGCCGCAGCGAATGCTGGGAGTAGCGGGTGATGACGTCCTCGCGCAGGTTCTGGATCATCCGCGACATGTCCTTGCGGTGCAGGCGGGCGATGAACATCTTGCCTTCTGGCAGGTCGATGGGGGCCTGGATATCGATGACATAGCGCGAATAGCAGTCGACCGGGACCTTGAAGCATTGTTTGCGCATCGATTCGCGGTCGGATATCTTCAGGCCTTTGAGCAGCGGAGTGGGCGCAAAATAGATGAAAGAGACCAGTTCGGGATAGTCGCAGGCGTCGATGAAGGTGCTCAGGACCTTCGGGCTCAGCGAGTCACCGCAGGTGTTGACTTCCATGCAGGCCATCTCGAAGGATTTTTTCCCCGAGACCTGCCTCTCCCAGAAATAACTGGCGTGGGACTCCTCGATGACCAGCGACATCTCGACCTGGCTGATCTCGATGTCGCGCTCCTGGATGTAGCGGTCCATGACCTGCACGCGCGGCTGCATGTTGGGCTTGCCGATCAGGTTGGCGCCCGAAGCCTTGATCACCGACCAGATGTCGTCGTCGCTGAGGGTGACCAGGGAGACGCCCTCGCTGTTGTAGGCGTGGATGATCGTGGCCGTGGGAGCCGGCTCGAATGCTTCAGGTACGGTGAATGCCATGGGGCGTAGTTACCTCGAGTGTGAAATCGTCCATCCCGCGCAGTATAACCGTGAAAATTTCAATTGTCAATTCAGCAAATCCGGAGATTTACCGCTGCAAACTTTGACATCGCCGCGGCCGTTATCTACAATAAACGCTTGAAAACTTTTGCGGAGGCGACGATGAAGAACAAACTGTGCCTGTGTCTGCTGATCGGCCTGGCGGCCTGTGGATTGAACGCGCAGGAGTTGCGCTGGGTCAAGGGCAACACCCATGCCCACACCAGCAATTCCGACGGCAATGAAACGCCGCGGCGGGTGATGCGCTGGTACCAGGATTATGGCTACCATTTTCTGGTGATCACCGACCACGACATGATTACGGAGACGCGGGCGCTCGATTCGGACCCGAACGACGATTTCATCCTGATTCCCGGCGAGGAGCTCACCCTGAGATTGGGAGAATCCCGGACCCACGTCTGCGCCCTGAACCCGTCGCGCCTGGCAACGGCCAAAGCGGGGAAAAGCGTGGTCGAGACGCTGCAGAATGAAATCGATGCCGCCCGTAGCGTG
>JAPKZM010000291.1 GCA_026393775.1 Candidatus Aminicenantota bacterium | reverse complement strand
TCCTTGATCGAGCCGTGGCAGCGCAGGAAGGCGGTGACGAATATCTGATCTTCCTCGGTCAGCCGGGCCAGGGGCGGAAGCTCGAAGCTGCCCTCGATGGCCAGGTCGCGGCCGGTCAAGCGCACCCGCTCCACGGTCAGGGGATTGCCCTGGGTCAGGCGGGTTAATTCTTGCCAATTGCTTGCCATGGCAGAACCTCCTTCTTAATTTTCTGAATAATATATAGTATAATTAATCAATAATGTCAATATATAAATTAATAAAATCAATTTTTCAGTAAATATTAATTAAATTTCACAATATCAAACAAAGAATAATGTCAATGATGGTGAAGGCATTGGCATGTCAATGATTAACTTGCATTGGTTTCTATTGACAATGAAAAAAGCCGCTTCTATACTTTTTAGCGGGAGGATGCAAGATGAAACATGCAAGTTTGCTCAGATTTGGCGGCGCGGCGGCAATTGCGGTCGGCGTTCTCAATCTGCTGGTAGGATTGACGCATTTTTTAATGCCGCGGGAGCAGCTGCGCGGGGCCGCCGGGATCACAACAGCGTTCTTCGAGTCGCTCGCCCGGAGCGCGTCGGTTTTCAGGCTCCACTATTGGCTTGTCGTCGCCCTCTCGCTGCTGTTCTTCGCCGTAGTCGCGGCCTTCCTTTCGCTGCTGCGCGAACACCGCAGCGGGCCGGTCTGCTGGGCGTCGGCGCTGGGCTTTTTCGGGGCGGCATTGGCGGCGATCGACTTCGCCTCTATCGCGGTGGAAGCACCGCGGCTGGCCAAACTGTTCGTGAACGCCGAGCCAGCTGCCCGGCCGCTGCTGCTCGTATTCGGGGTGCCGCACCTTGATCCCTGCTTTTTTGCCTATGGGCTCATGGGAGTGTTCGCGCTGATCGTCAACCTTTCGGCGCTGCGCCACCGCCTCCTCCCCCGCTCCCTTGGCGTCATCGGCGTCGCCGGTGGCATGCTGTTCATCCTGGTGTTTTTGGGCTCACTTTCCCGCACTGTCTGGTTGATCGATTTCGCCGTGGCTTTGGGCGGGATCGTCATCGGCCCGCTGTGGTACATCTGGACCGGGTTCGTGCTCAGGAACAGGGCAGGGGAGTAAGCGGGAAAAACAAAGTAATAAGGTAAAAGGAAAAAGCAGCACAAATTATCCACCCTTCCCGTGGGGGAGTGTAAGAAAAATAATTTTATTGAGCAATCCTTGTTCCTCAGGCTGAAATTTGAAACAATTTCGCCATTTATTTGTTAAATATTACTTAGGAGGTCCCATGAACAGGAAAGCTTTTGCTGTTATTTTCGCGGCATTGTTATTGCTCGGCGCTTTTGCCCGGGTACAGGCGTCCGGGAAAGACGAAGCGCTGATTGCGCAAAGGATCAAAGGAGTCGAAAACAGCCTGATCGAGTTCAACCCCGACGCGCCCCCGGCCGCCGGCCAGGCTGGGCGGCTGCGCCCGTCCCCTTGTGGGGCCCCAAAGCTTCTGACCCTGGCCGAACGCATGGCCTTCTATAAAGTGCCCGGCGTCTCCATCGCCGTGATCAACCACAACCGCATCGAATGGACGAAAGGCTACGGCGTGCTCAAGGCCGGCAGTACCGCAGCCGTTACCCCGGGTTCGTTTTTTGAGGCCGCCTCGACCACCAAGGCGGTCGTCGCCGCCATTGTCCTCAACCTGGTCCAGAAAGGGAAACTGGACCTGGATGCGGACGTCAACCAATACCTGAAGTCGTGGCGCATCGCGGAAAACGATTTTACAAAAAAACAAAAAGTCACCCTGCGCCTGCTGCTGACTCACCGCGCCGGCTTGCCCATGACCAATTTCCCCTATGCTGAAAACGCCGCGCCGCCCACTTTGCTGCAGGTGCTCAAAGGCGAAGCGCCGGCCGGCAACAAGGCGGCTGTGGTGCAGCTCCTGCCCGGGAGCAAGTGGCAGTATTCCAACATCGGCTACGTGGTCATCCAGCAGCTGCTCGAAGATGTTCTGGCCAAACCGCTCGAGCAGATCGCCCGGGAAAGGGTGTTCGGACCGCTGGGCATGGCCTCCAGTACCTTTGTCTGTCCCCTGAACGCGGAGCAGCAAAAAAATGAAGCATTGCCCCACGACGAACAGGGAGTAACCGGGACACCGGGCATGCATCCCACGGCGCTGGCGCAAGGGGGGTTGATAACCACCCCTGCCGACCTGGCACGCTTCACCTGTGAACTGCTACTCGCTTACCAAGGCCGCTCACAGCGCCTGCTGGCTCCTGCGATGTTCCGTCGCATGCTGAACAAGGAAGTGGAACTCGACCCGCACTTGTTCGGTTTTCCCGTGGCCGAAGGCCTGGGTGTATTTGTCATGGGCAGCGGCAAAGGGCTCTCTTTTTCCCACCCCGGGCAGAACTACCCGGGCGCGACCAGTTGGCTGCTCGCCTACCCAGAACTGAGCCAGGGTGCAGTCATCATGACCAATGGCGTCAATGGAGAACAGCTGACCCTGGAGATCATTGCAGCGTTGTCCTCAATATACGGTTGGCCACAGATGAAGTAGCCGAATCTCTTTACGGCCTAATGGAGAGCGACAACTTCAATACTACCCTTTCCTCCGAGGGATAAAACCTCGCGGCCGGGTCCCAGCGCCGCTCCCAGTTCTTGTTGTAGATCAGGGCGATCTCATTGCCGGGCGAAACGCGCCACTTCAAGCGGACGCTCCAGCCCAGCAGCTTGGAGACGGTATCATACTGGATGTAATTCATGAAACCCAGGTCGGGGGAGAGAAAGATATCGGCCTTGACCTGGTAGACATTCTCGTTGAAGTCACCCTCCGGCAGCCGGCCGCGCACCAGGTTGACGTCGATGCCCAGGTTGGCATAGCCCTTGTATTTGAAGGTCAGGCCGAGGTTCATGTCTTCGTAGTGGCCCGAATAGAATCCCCCGAAATTGATGCCGGCGTCAAATACCCAAGACCGGTGCGACGCCGAGCCGAACTCGCAGCTGTAGCTCGTGAAGCTGTAGGAGCCGCTGGGCAGGACCACGCCCTCCGCCACCTCGAAGTCCGCAGGCAGGATATCACGGTTGATCGTGGCCTGGAAAGTGAAGCTTCCGCCGCTCTCCAGGCGGAAGCTCAGCGGGACGACCTCAAGGCTGCTGGTCTCCAGGTTGCCTTTCAGGTCCCAATAG
>JAPKZM010000076.1 GCA_026393775.1 Candidatus Aminicenantota bacterium | reverse complement strand
TCCCATGCCAGAAAGAATAAAAGGCGGTCGCACCACGCGCTGAAGGTGGAGGGACTGTCGGTCTGCCCCAAATGCAGCGAACCCAAGCTGCCCCACCGCGTATGCGGCAACTGCGGCTATTACCAGGGAAAACAGATCGTCAAGGGTGCTGAAGCCTGATTCGATGGAAACCGTAAAAATAGCCGTTGACGCCATGGGCGGCGACGACGCGCCCGCCATCGTCATCGAAGGGGTGGTGGACTATATCCGGGAAAACCAGCGCGATGACGGCTTTAAAATAACGCTGGTCGGCAAAGAAAAAGAGATCAACAAGGAATTGAAAAAATATAAAAACTTCCGCCTGGACCGCCTGGAGATCATCGATGCCCTGGAAGAAATTTCGATGAAGGAGCATTTCCTCTCCTACTGGCGGAAACGCGAAGAAACATCGATCAAGAAAGCCATTGACTTGGTCAAGAACAACCAGGCCAAAGCCATGGTATCGGCGGGCAACACCGGTGCCGTCATGGCCCTGGCCAAGACCATCCTGGGCTCGATAAAAAATATCGACCGCCCGGCCCTGGCCATCATGATCCCCACCCTGAAAGGCAATTCGCTGCTGGTTGACGTCGGCGCCAACACCGATTCCAAGCCCCATAATCTGGTGCAGTTCGCCCTGATGGGCAAGGTCTACCTTGAAAATGTGTTCGGAGTCAAGAATCCCCGCATCGGGCTGATGAACATCGGCGAAGAGGAAGTCAAAGGCAACGAATTGACCAAAACCACCCATAACCTGCTCAAGCAGCTCGATATCAATTTTATCGGCAATGTCGAAGGCCGCGATGTGTATCTCGGCGAAGCCGACCTGATCGTCACCGACGGCTTTACCGGCAACGTCGCCCTCAAGATCTCCGAAGGTGTGGTTGGAGTCATGTTGTCCATGCTGAAACGGGAGATCATGTCCAATATCTTTTCCAAGGTCGGCTTCTTCTTCCTCAGGCACTCGCTCGGCCGCATTAAAAAGAAGCTCGACTACGCCGAGTACGGCGGAGCGCTGCTGCTCGGGGTCAACGGCATCGTCATCATCGGCCATGGCAGTTCCAACGCCAAGGCCATCAAGAATGCCATTTACCTGAGCTACAAGTTCATTTCGCAAAAGGTTCTGGAAAAAATTTCTCTGGAGATCGAAAAAACGCAAATCTCGTTACCGGAGTTGAAAAATGTCTGAACCACGGCAAACGGCGGTCATCACCGGCTCGGCTCGCGGCATCGGCAAGGCCATCGCCAAAAAACTGGCCCAGGCGGGCATGAACATCGTCATTTCCGACATCCTGCACGAGGAAGCCCTGAAAACCGCCGCCGAGATCGAAAAATCGGGCGTCGGCGTACTGGCCGTGAAAACGGATGTCGCCAGCGCCAGGGACGCCGAGGAATTGATCAAGCAGGCCATGAGCGCATTCGGTTCCGTCGATATTCTGGTCAACAATGCCGGCATCACCCGCGACAACCTCTCCATCCGCATGAGCGAGAGCGATTGGGACCTGGTGCTGGGCATCAACCTCAAGGGGACCTTCCTGTGTTCGCAATACGCGGCCAAGGAAATGATGAAAAAGCGCTTCGGCCGCATCGTCAACATGGCATCGGTCAGCGGCATCCTGGGTACGGCCGGACAGGCGAATTACGCCTCGTCCAAAGCCGGGGTCATCGCCTTGACCAAATCCATGGCCCGCGAGCTGGGAGGCCGTAATATCACCGTCAACGCGGTGGCTCCGGGATTCATCCTCACCGAAATGACGGAGAAGCTGCCCGACAATGTGAA
>JAPKZM010000009.1 GCA_026393775.1 Candidatus Aminicenantota bacterium | reverse complement strand
GCTACTAACACTAACACTTACACTAACACTGAGCATGGGCATGCTCTTGCTGACACTGTCACTGTCACTTTTGTATGCTATAATCAAACCAATGAAAAAACCCACCAACTACACTAGCGCCGTGCGGCTGACCCTGCCCGCCTGGCTGGAGAACATGCTGGCCGGTCCCGATATCGTCATTGCCGATCCCCGGGAGCGTCTGCGCTGGGTGATCGGCCTGTCGCGGCAAAACGTGGAGCACGCCAGCGGCGGACCTTTTGCCGCCGCGGTGTTCGAGATGAACGGCGGCAGGCTGCTGGGCGCCGGCGTCAATCGCGTCGAGCCGCTGCGCTGCTCGCCGGCCCACGCCGAAATGATGGCCGTGGCCTTTGCCCAAATGAACCTGGGCACTTGGGACCTGGGCAATAACGCCGCCATGCCCGCGGAGCTGGTGGCCAGTTCCCAGCCCTGCCTGATGTGCCTGGGCGTCACGTTGTGGTCGGGGGTTGCGCGGCTGGCTTACGCCGCAACCGCCGCCGACGTCACCACCATCCTGGGCTTCGACGAAGGGCCGCTGCCGGACGAATGGCCGCGGGAGCTGGAGAGACGCGGTATCGCGGTCGAAGGGGAGATCCTGCGCACCGAGGCCGTTGCGGTTTTGGAACTGTATAAGAAAAAGCAGGGAACCGTCTACAATAGCCGCCGTTCCCACGGATAACTTACACGAACTACCAGTGTTAGTGTTAGTGATAGTGTTAGTAAGACAATAAGAGAACTCTTTTATAGATCGTTATATTGCGGCTCCTAACACTAACACTATCACTATCACTTGGCAGGCCGTAGGCCTGCGTCAAAGTCCTTTGCTCTGCATCAACTCGCGGTTCTTGCGCGGCGTCTGGTTCCACAAAGTAAGCATCAGCACCGCCCCGATCACCGAAAAAGGAATGATCAAATAGACCCAGACCCCCCAACCAAAACGGTCGAGGAAATAGCCCATGCCGAAGCCGGTCAGGCCGCTGGCCAGGTATTGCACGCCGTCAAGCAGGCCGGTGACCGTGGCCGCGCCCCGGGTGCCGCCGAAGTCCATCGATGCGGTGCCCGATAGCATGCCGTGCACGCCGAAGATCCACATGCAGCAAAAACCGATCATGAACGCCGCCAGGCCCGGGACGCGCACGCTGCCCAGGATCAGCAGCGAAATGATCTGGCCGATATAAAAAATAAAGGCCACCGGGGGCCGGCGCGACTGGAATAGGCGGTCCGACATGTAGCCGCAGAGCAGGCCGCCGATGATGCCCCCCGCCGTGATGCCCAGCGAAGCCAGCTCATGCAGCCCGCTGCCGGGAGCGATATGATGAATCTCCTTTAGAAAGGGCGTGAACCAGAGCATCAGCCCCTGGCGCACGAAGCCGGTGCAGAACTCGGCGGCCATCAGGGTCAGGATCACCGGGTTGGCGAAGGCGCGCTTCAACACGTAGGTGAAGTTCACCTTCAGGTCATCGCTCAGGTGCGAAGTGGCGTCGTCGGTGTTGAGCTTGGCGAAACCGCATTGCTCGGGCTTGTCGCGGACCAGGAAATAATCAACCAGGACCATGATCAGGATCAAGGCCGACGGAATGACGAACACCCATTCCCAGCCGAAATGGGCCAGGATCCAGCCGCCGAAGCCCATGGCCAGGAAGTAGCCGCTGGAGATCATGATGCCGAAGATGCCGCCGAACACGCCGCGCTCCTTCACATGGAACCAGGGGGCGTTGACCTTGACCACCGACAGGGCGCCGAAACTCTGGAAATACTGGTTGACCGCGTAGAGCAGGGACATGCCGACCACGATCTTGGTCTGCCAGCCGGCCAGGAACAGGGCGCCGATGACCAGGTTGAACAGGGCCGTGCCGATACCGCCAAAAATGATGGCCTTCTTGCCGCCGAAGCGGTCGGCCAGCGGGCCGTTCAAGATGACGCTCAAGGCATAGGTCCAGAAACCGGCCGTGGCGATGGTGCCGAATTCGGCCTTGGAAAGGGCGAACGTCTTCATGATATCCGACGAAGCCACGTTTAGGTTGTAGCGCCCCATGTAAAACGTGGCGTAGGTCAGCCCCAGCGGGAACCAGTTCAGGAAGCGCCGGCGGCGGAACTCGGGGGAATGGTTGAGCGGATTACGCGAAAAGAAACTCACGGTTTTGCCCCCTGCCAGATTTTCCACAAGCGGCCGAGCACCTCTTCGAGATGGGCGCCCAGCACCTCGGGCTTGTCGGTTTTTTCGGGCATGTTTTCGAAGACAGCATAGGGGACTTTCCGTTCGCCCGCCGGCAGGTACGCCGGGTCGGACGCGAACTCCTCCCAGTCCGATTCCTTGTAGAGCATCTCGATCTTCTTGTCCTCCAGCGCATGCTCCAGCCAGGAGTCGGGTCGGTCGGGATTGTAGCGCCTGCGGTTCTTGCGCAACGACTCTGGCCAGTCGACCTTAATGTAGAGGGCGGCGGCATGGTCCAGGACCTGCGCCGACAGGTAGGAGAAGGCCCCGCGGAAGCCCCCGTGCTCCTTGCCGCGCGCGAACTCGATAAACAGGGTTTTGTGCTCGTGGAAAGCGGGGTCGTCGCGCAGCATCTTAGCGTAAACCAGGTTGAGCTTCTTGATCAGGAAGTTCCAGAACCACTTGTGCTTGAAGACGTAGCCGGGCATGGTCTTGCCCTCGTAGGTGAACTCCTTGTCGGTGATCAGGCGCGGCTGCTCCATTTCCTCCATCATGTCGTCGTCCTCGAAGCGCTCCCAGAGGATGGGGAAGTCGTCGATTTCCTGGAACGCGCCGACGTGGAAGCGCTTGACGCGCTCTTTGAGCGGAACTTTCTTCAGGTAGTCAATGACCTCCGATTTGCCGGCCGCCGGCCGGCCGATGAGGATGATGACGTCGAATGTCCTTTTTTTCATGCCGTTTTCCTCCCTGGCCATGATCTGCAAGGGCCATTATAAACGGTCATTTTTTTTTTGGCAATATCCGCGCCTAAAATCAATCGCTCCGGGGCCAAGCCCGGATTGGCCGCGGACGCGTCACGACCGACGCCCGCATACCCTCTCCAGTAAATGGTTTCGAAATAAAAAATTAAAAAAATCCTGTCTGGTACTTGACTTTTGAGTTTTTCCCCTCTAAAATCCTTTACAGGAGGCATTCATGAACAAAACCGAATTGGTAAAAGCCATCGCTGAAAAAACAAACCTCAAAATTTCTGAAACAAATAACCCGCGGTTTAAAAAGAGTTTTGATCGGGGTTGGGGGGGAGGAATGTTTGAAGTTGAAGTTTAAGGTATAAAAATCGTCGTTTCGCTTGCCGCTATTTTTTCTCTTTGCGGCCGCGGGCATTAAAGCCTGGCCCGGGCTGAAATTCAATAAACGTCGATAGGACAGGAAGCGGACGAAATTTCCACTCTTCTCCTTTTTGCGTCATAGGCGCTGACATTGCCGATATTCAAGACATATTTCCCTGGACTCGTGAACTTGATTTTCAGCTGGATGAACGAGGAGGCCAGGACCGGGCCGCTGTCGCCGCTAAACGACAAGCCGACGTCAAACGATGGGCCGGAAATATTTTTCAAGATCCTGACGTCCTTTTCACTCAAACTGTCGGTCTTGATCTCGACTATCTCGCAACTGCCGCCGCTTACCGAGCCATTAAAAGAAAGGCTGGTCAGCGGAGTGTCGGCCTGGATGCGCAGCGAGAAATAGGCGTCGCTATTGATCGCGACGCTGGCCTGGTCCGGAGCGATGGCCAGAAAGTTGCTCCCGGAGGGAACCGGAGCCTGAGCCGGTCTTCCTCCTTCCACTTCCGCCTCCAACGGCGCTACGCCGCCGGTCGGCTCGCTGCCGCCCCAGATGGTATCGATGTCCCCGGCGCTGATGGGGGTCTTACGGATGATCTTGGGGGTGATGGAAAAGATCAGGTCGGTCTGGCTGATGGTCTTTTCCGAACTGCCGAACAGCTTGCCCAGCAACGGGATCTTGTCCAGGAAGGGGACGCCGCTGATGGAGCCGCGCACGTCGTCGCGGATCAAGCCGCCGATGATGTTGGTCTCCCCCTCCTTGAGGCGGATCTTGTTTTCGATCTCGCGCTTGCCGAAGGTCGGGAACGAAGAGGCGGCACCGCTGGAGATGAAGTTGATGGTCAGCTTGGTAATCAGGGTGACCTCGTTGTTCTGGTGGATGAACGGGGTGATCTTGATCTCCACCCCGACATTGCGGTAGCGGTAGGTCGTCACCGGCGAGGAGTTGATGCCGCCGGCGGCGATGGCCTGGAACTGGGTTTCCGGGACCGGCACCTCGTCACCGACCATGAAGGTCATTGGCTCGCCGTCAATGCCGCGCAGGTTGGGCTTGGCGATGATCTTGTTGTTGGCGTCCGCCTCCAGGAAATTCATGGCCACGCTGGGAATGGTCAGGAAGAAATTGGTGCTGCCCAGATCCTTGAAATTCATGGTCGCGGAGACTTTCCCCTCGTCGTCGGTCGTGCCGCCGCTTAAAGTGAAAACACCGTTGTTGAAATCGGCGCCGATCTTGTTGATGATGCTGCGGTTGACCTCCATGATCTCCACGTTGAGCTCCACTTCGTTTTTTTCCTTGTCGATCCTGGCCAGGAAACGCTCGATTTCGGCCAGGGTATTGTAATCGGCACGGATGACCACGGCGTTGAGATTGGGCTCTTCCTGGATGATGATCTGTTCGTCGCGGAAGATGATCTGGATCATCTTGCGCGCGTCCTCGGCCTTGATGTTGGCCATGTAAAAGGTCTTGATGCCGCGCAGGTCATAGGTTTTTCTCTTGGCGAAAATTTCGGGATAGATGATCACGGTATTGGCGTCGAGCACCCGATACTGCGAGTTGGAGACCATGCACAGGACTTTTAACACTTCATAAAAAGTGGAGTTTTCTATCTCCAGACTGTGCAGGAAATCCCGGAAGTCCTTGTCGAAACTGAAATTGATGCTGTAGGTCTTGCCCAGGCTTTTGAAGATATTCGTGATCGGTGTGTTCTTCAGGCTCAGGCTGACCTTTTCATCCTTCCTGATGTTCAGCTGCACCGGAGGAATCACAGTCGGTTTCGGCGCCTCCGCTTTTACGCTTTTGCGGGGATTTTCGTAAGCGGCGGATTCCTCCTGCAGCTGGGTGTTCCCGGGAAAGACGGCCAGGGCTTTCTGATATTCGCGGATGGCCGCGGGGCGGTCGTCGTCCTTCGCTTTTTTCCGGGCGCTGAACAAACGGGCATAATAGCTGTTCAGCTTGGCCCGGAAGAGCATGGTCTTGATCTCGTCGTTCTTGGGACTTTCGGCCGCGGCCCTTTGCAGGATCTCGCAAGCTTTGTCGTAGTCGCCCACCTTGAAAAATTCCCTGGCCTGACGCAGGTTGGAAGTATAGGTCAGGCAGCTCTGCCAGGAAAAGACCGCGACCAGGACCAATGCCAATCGGGGCCATTTATTCGTTTCAGCCATTTGCGTCTCCTTTTAACTTGATGTCATAGGGAAGGTTCTCATACTCAATGGTCACCAACTCCTTGCTGATCTTCAAGATCTTGATCTTTTGCAGGAGCAAATCCCCCTCGTTGACCATGAAAAATTCGCCGCTGATGTTCAACAGCGCCGAGCTCCTGCCACTCTTGCTGACGTAACCTTCGTAGCTGATCGACTGGTATATTTCCTCGGCGATGGTCCGGCGCGCGGCTTCCGCCTGGACCGCGTTTTGCGCCGACGGTTGGCCCGGCCGGGAATCAGCCTGGGCCGTGGCGCCGTTAAAGATATCCCGCTTCAGCGAAAAATGGGGGACGGTTTTTTTCAGCAGGCTCAACTTGAGCAGTTCGCCCCGGGCCGGCGCGGGCCACAACAGGAGCGGCAGCAGCGCCTTGATGATCCTATTGGCCAAGGTACACCTCCAGGCTGAAGGCACCCTTGACCCGGTCGGCCTCGGCGTTCAACTGCAGGCTGCTGAAAAAGTGCATCTTGGATTTCGCTTCCATGTCGAAAATGAATTTTTTCAGGCTGCGGTAACTGCCGGTCAGGGAAAACTTCGCGGTGACTTTCCTGAGACCCTCCCGGGCGCTGCCGAAAGCGAAATCGATCCGTGGCGGCTGCAGCCCGTTGGCGGCCAGCCTGGCGTCCAGGTCGCGGCGGAAGGCGGCGAATTTATCCAAGCTCAGGATATTGTCCCGGCGGAATTTTTGCAGGACCAGCGGCAGGTCCCGCCACTCGCGGTATTCCGCTTCCAGCGCCTGCGCCGCCTTTTTCCGGCCTTCGAGGTCCCGGAACGTTTGCAGGCGATGCTGGCGCGACAAATCCTGCCATTGGCCAAAAACCAGGGAAAACAGGCAGCCGGCGACGCTCAAGAAGAGCAGGGCCAGCATGGCCGTCAGGGCAAGCTTACTTTTTTTCATCCTGGATGCGGATGCTCAGGCTGGCCTGATAGTATTCCGTCATTTGATTTTCATTGACGATGGCCAGCTCGTAGGGCAACAATTTTTTGTAGAATCCCAGCAGCTCGTTCTGGGCCAGGGCGCTGACGGTCATTTGCATCCGGCCCGCCGGTTCGTTGACCAGATTGAGCTGGCGGACGCGCATGCCGTCGCTGCACGCCCGTTCCAGGAAGTTCAGCCGGGAGATGAACGAGAAGGATTTGCGCCCGATCAGTAAGTTGGCGAAGGCCAGCTTCCGTTCCCAGGCTTTTTTCAGGGCAACGATTTCTTCCTGTTGCCGCAGCGTTTTTTGCTGCAGGCCTTCCAGTCGCAGGGCGGCGGACCTGATCTCGCTATTTTCGGCGCGGTTCTGCCTCTGCAGGCGCGCCAGATTGAAAACGGTGACGGCGTTCAACAGCAGCGCGGCCAGGCCGATGCCAAGGAGGATGAAGGCGAAGGCCCGGGCATCGACCTTGCGGGCGCCGGCCAGGTTATAGCGTATTCTTCTCATCGGCAACCTGGAATATAGGGCGCTGGTACCGCCCGAATGGCGTTCGGGCAGGAAAGGCCTTCCTGTGCCAGCTGCTCCGCGAGTTCTTCCGGGGAAACCTCTTCCCGGTGATCGATGAGCTCAAAACGGCGCGGGTCGCAACCGCTGTTGTTCCTGACGAATTGCACGGTCTTGCCGATCTCTGCCGCCAGTTCCTCCAGGGAGCCGCTCTTGAATTTGCGGACATAGATGGGCGCCCCCAGCTTCTGAAAAACGAGGCAGCAGCTGGAAACATCGGTTTCCACGAAAAAATCGGGCGGGCGTCTGAGCTTGGCCAGCCGGTTGAATATTTCCAGAGCGGAATTGCCGATGGTGATCAACGGGATGCCTTTTTCCCGGAACTCGGCTTCGATGTGGGCCAGGAGCGATTTTTTCACCAGGATGGAGAGGATTCTCTTTTTGTTCAAGCGGAAAAAGCGGTGGTCGTAGGCCGCGATGTCCTCGGGAAAAATCTTTTGCAGCTTCCAATCCACCAGCTCGCGCAGCAGCTTCCGCGACCATTGCAATTTATCGAATTCGATAAAATTGAAGATGAACGGGTCGGAATTCAATATGACCCCGGTATCCACGGGCTGCAGCCGCTCGGCGATCTTCGGCCAGCCGTCGGAGGCGCCAGGGTCGGCCAGCGCGGCGGCTTCAACACGCAGGCGGCGCACGATCCTTTGCTTCGACAGGGTGAAAATCTCGCCATGCCGGTCGCCGGCATAAACGACCTGCCTGGGCAGGCGTTCGGGCAGCAGGAAATCGCTCAGACCCATTCTTTGACCGTCACCCGGTTCAACTCGTCGAGGGACGTGACGCCGGCCTTGACGCGTTCGAGGCCGTTCCTGCGGATCGGGAGCATTCCCTGTTCCATGGCCGTTTTCTTGATCTCGGAGGTCGGTTTCCTGGTCAGGATCATCTCCTTGATCTCGTCGGTCAGCTCCAGGATCTCCGCGATGGCGGTGCGGCCGGAGTAGCCCAGGCCGGAGCACTCCTCGCAGCCCTTGGCCTTGTAAATGGGCTCGGGGAAGAAATTGCTCTCGATGCGGTTGAAGGCCAGTTCCGCCTTTCCCGGCACGGCCGTCTTCCGGCACAGCGGGCACAGGACGCGGACCAGGCGCTGGGCGGCAATGCAGTTCAACGCCGAGACCAGGCTGTAGGTGTCGACCCCCATGTGGATGAAGCGGCCGAGCACGTCGAAGACGTTGTTGGCGTGCACGGTGGTGAAGACCAGGTGCCCGGTGAGGGCGGACTGGATGGCGATCTGGGCGGTTTCCGGGTCGCGGATCTCGCCGACCATGATCTTGTCCGGGTCATGGCGCAGGATGGAGCGCAGGCCGCGGGCGAAGGTCAGGCCTTTTTTTTCGTTGACCGGGATCTGGATGATGCCGTCGACTTGGTACTCGACCGGGTCCTCGATGGTGATGATCTTGTCGGCCGGGTCCTTGATCTCGTTCAGGGCGGCGTACAGGGTGGTGGTCTTGCCGCTGCCGGTAGGGCCGGTGACCAGGAACAGGCCGTAGGGCTGGCGGATGTAGTAGTTGATCTTTTCCAGGATGTAGGGCGAAAAGCCCAGCTGCTTCAGCTTCAGCTCGCCGATGTTCTCGGTGATCATTTCGCGGTCCAGGATGCGGATGACGGCGTTCTCGCCGTAGATGCCGGGCATGATCGAGACGCGGAAGTCGATGGTCTTTTGCTTGAATTTCATGCGGAAGCGCCCGTCCTGGGGAACGCGCTTCTCGGCGATATCCAGCTCGGAGATGACCTTCAGGCGGGTCAGCAGGAACGGATGGAAGGTGGCGTCCAGGGGCTCCATGATCTGGTTCAGGATGCCGTCGATGCGGTACTTGATGATCAGGGCGGCATTCTGGATTTCGATGTGGATGTCGGAAGCTTTCTTGCTGACCGCGGTCAGGATGATGTTGTTTAGTAGTTTGACCACCGAGTCGTCCTCGTCGGTGATGCTCTCGATAGTCACCACGTCGTCCTCGACCGTTTCGACCGTCTTTTTCACCGCGAACGTCTCGGTCTTGTCGCGCAGGACCTTGGTGTAGGTGTCGCTTTTCTTGAGGAATTTTTCCAGGTCGCCGCGGTTGGCGAAAAAAGGCAGGACCTTTTTCTGGGTGAAATTCTCGATCATGCCGATCTTGTCGAGGTTCTCGGGATCGGGCATGGCCACGGAGATGGTGTTGTCCTTCTCCTCCAGTGGGAAAAAAAGGTTCTTGATCAGGAAATCGGCCGGGAAGCGGGAGAGCAGCTGGTAGTTGATCTTCACGTCGGTGATATTGATGTTTTTTTTCATTGGACGACCCTTATGACGCTGAAAATGGGCAGGTAGACCGAAACGAGCATCATGGCGATCACCAGGCCCAAGGCGATGATTATAACAGGTTCGATCAGCGAAATCAAAGTGTTGATCCGGCTGTCGATGGAGCGTTCGTAGTAATCGGCGCTCTCATCCAGCACGGCCGTCAGGTTGCCCGAGGTTTCGCCGACGCGGACCATCTCGACCAGGATACGCGGGATGAAGGCAATCTCCTCCAGCACCTCGGAAAGAACATGGCCCTGGCGGATCTTTTCCGGAAGCTCGCGGATGCGGCTGTAATAATACGTGTTGGCGAAGGTTTCCACCGCGATCTCGGCCGCGTCGGGGACCGGGATGCCGCCCGAGACCAGGATGGCCATGGTGCGGGCGAAGACGGCGACGGCGTTTTCGTGGATCACCGGGCTGATGAAGGGCATATGGATCTTAAACTGGTCGATGATGATCACGCGCGGATAAAATCGCTCGAGCAGCGTGACGGCCAGGAAAGCCATGACGGCCAGCACAACGAAGAGGAAGATATTTTCCCTCAGGAACTGGGTGACGGCGATGAAAAGCAGGGTCAGGGGCGGCAGCTGCGCCTCCAGGTCGGTGAAAAAAGCCGCGAACTTGGGGATGACGAAAATCGAGATCACCAGCACCATGGCGATCATGAAAAGGAGCAGGATGGCCGGGTAGGTCAGGCTGCCGACGATCTTACGGCGCAGGTTGGCGAGCTTGCTCAGGTAGATGTTGAATTTTTCCAAGGCCAGCTCCAGGTGGCCGCTTTTTTCGCCGGCCAGCAGCGAAGCCGTGTATATTTTATTGAACGGGAGCCTGGGCGAGGAAAAGGCCGCCGAGATCTGCATGCCGTTGCGGATGTTGCCGGCCGCCTTGGCGATGATTTCGCGCAGGCCGCTGGCCCGGCTGTTCTGGATGATGATCTCCAGGGCACGGATCACGGGGATGCCGGCCTTCAGCAGCGAGATCATCTCCTGGTTGAAAAGGAGGAATTCGGTGTAGCTGATCTTGCGCTTGAACAGTCCGCCCAGGGAAAGATCCTTGAGCCACAGGGCACGGATGGCGAGCAGCTTCTCATCGCCCGCGGTCAGGGATGCCTTGAGCTCCGCCTTGTTTTCGGCGTAATGCTCGCGCACGGAGTAATGGCCCTGCTCGTCGACGAAGGTACAGCGATAGGTGGGCATCAGAGCCTGTCGCGCCCCGGGAAATACGAACGCAGGATTTCGGGGATGCGGATCTTGCCGTCGGCGGTCTGGTAGTTTTCCATGATGGCGGCCACCGTACGGCCAATGGCCAAGCCCGAGCCGTTCAGGGTGTGGACGAAATCCTTTCTGCCGTCCCTGCCCTTGTATTTGATCCGGGCCCGCCGGGCCTGGAAGTTTTCGAAGTTTGAGCAGGATGATATCTCCAGATAACCGGCGCGGGCCGGCATCCAGACCTCGAGATCGTACGTCTTGGCCGAGGAGAAGGAGAGGTCGCCGCTGCACAAGGCCGTGGTGCGGAAATGCAGCTGCAATTTCTTGAGGATGGACTCGGCGTCAACCGTCAGTTTTTCCAGCTCAGCGTACGACTGGCCGGGGGTGGTCAGCTTGAGCAGTTCGACCTTCTGGAACTGGTGCTGGCGGATCAGCCCGCGGATGTCCTTGCCGTGCGACCCGGCCTCGCTGCGGAAGCAGGGGGTGTAGGCCACGTACTTGACCGGCAGCTGGCTTTCCTCCAGGGTCTCGTCGCGATGGATGTTGGTCAGGGGCACTTCGGCCGTGGGGACCAGGTACAGGTTGTAGTCCTCGATCTTGAA
>JAPKZM010000309.1 GCA_026393775.1 Candidatus Aminicenantota bacterium | reverse complement strand
GAAGGCGAAGGTCTTAAACAAGTGGTAGCGGGCGACGGTGTCGGAATTGAATTCGTGGTTGCTGAAGGGCATGAAAAAATGGAGCCCCAGGTTGGCCGCCAGGGAGTTGAAATATTTTTTGAAATGCACCAGACGCAAGCGGACGGTCGAATATAACCCGTACTGGATGTTATTAAAGATGCCGGCATCGTCGACTTCGCTCGTAAGCTGGCCGCCGACGTGGGTGTATTGGTTGCTTAAGAAGACGTTGAGGAAGGGACCGGCCGAAAAATCGAGGCGCAGCTCGACGTCGAATTTACGCAGGGAAATGGGCAAGGTGAGCACTTTGCCATAGCCCATGCCGAGGGCGTTTTTCTTCGTATTCCAGATGCCGTTTTCGATATCGACGTTTTCGCCCTTGCTGATATTGCCGAAAATGAAAAATTCCTGGCGGTTCGGCTCGAAAGAGGAGAGCATGATCAGCATGTCCCAAAAACTGGGCGTGGGCGATTTGTCGGAGATGTACTGGCTGGTGAAAACCTTTAAATGCTCATGGGAATTGAATGAAACGTAGAAGCCCAAGTCGGCGAAAACCAGCGAGGCAAGGCCGATTCCCAGGATAAACAGAAGCAGTCTTTTATTCATGGGTCCCTCCCTCCTCGTCGCTCGGCTTAACAACCAGCTGTACCATGACCTTTTCCTTGGCCAGGGCCAGTTCCCGCCTTAAGCCTTCGTTGACCGCCCTCGCTGTCGGCAGCTCAATGATCTTTTCTTCGCTGACTTTTTCGCGCCGGATCACTTTGGGCAACCCCAGCAAAGCCTTCAAGCTGAAGGCGATGCCGGCGATGTTGAACACTCTGCGCGTGCCGTAGAGGGCGGACTTGGCGTACAGTGAAGTGTCCGGATTTTCGATATTTGAAGAGACGAACGTGGCATTGATGATGAAAAAACCGGCTCCGATCAAGAGATCCTTTACAAACGATTTTTTGAATTCCTGCTTGTCGAAAACCGTGCGCCGGGAAAGGATCACCGTCTCGGTCCTGGTTTCAGGCTGAAGTTCCCGCCCCTTGATCTTCAGGTCGGCCGTGAGCGGGTCGAAGGTCGTGTTCTCCGGGATCTGATAGCCCATTTCGATGGCAAAATACTTTTCGATTTCCTTTTCCGGAGCGCTGACCAGCATCAGTAACAGGCGGAAATCGTGGCGGACCGTTTTGAAAAAATCGCCAGCGACCGGGAAGGCCACGACCCTGGGCTCAGCGCCCAGAACTCCCATGGCCAGCAAATCGCCATTGGCGGCGAACAAATGGAAATTGCAGGGAGTGGACAGTTGCAGCCGCAATTTCAACTCGGTGGGCGGATTGAAATAGGCGACCTGGGAGAACTTGGGAGTCATGGCCAGTTCCCGGATCACCGGAAAATCTCTCTGCCATGAGCCCTTGAACTGCATGATTTTCTTCCTGGGCCCGGCGGCAATGAATCCGATTTTTACGTCGGCCGCCTTGAATTCCTCAAGGTATTTTTTCATCCACGACAACTCGGCTTGCGGGTTGTTGAGCCTGGCCTGGCAGTAGCCGATCAGCAGACAGACTGCCGCTTTCTCGTCATCCGGCAGGTCGGGGAAATATTTCTGCAACGACTCGACCAGCAGCGGGTAATTTTTCTCCAAGGCGATCTGGGCGGCGGTTTCTTTTTTCCAATCGCCAGCCAATAATGAAAAAACCAGGAACAAGCCCAGAAAAAGCAGTTGTTTTTTTCTCACGTCCATCCCACCTCCATGGCCATCGGCAAAAATCATACCATAAATGAGCTTAAAACAAAATTCGTCGCGGATCCTGGTTAAAGAACTCCCGCAACATTTCATACAGTTCGGGATGGGCGGCTTGCAGCCGATTCGGTTTTTCAAAAAACATTTCGCAGGCCACGGCAAAAAATTCGGCTTCATTGACCGCGGCGTAGGTCGGCAGGATGGATCCCAGCCGCAGGTGCTGGCGCCATTCCGCAGTCAATAAATCGGCCCAGGAACCACTGCCTCCATGGCGGGAACGCTGAGGATACCTGCCGTAACTTTTCCTCTGCTCCCGGTCAAAAAAATGGGCCAGCTCGTGGATCAACACATTGCGCCCGGCGCCCGGATTGGCAAATCCCGTCATCAAGCTCTCCTCGGTGATCAACAGCGGCCCACGCTCCGGCGCTTGCCCGGCGATATTTCCTTTCTCGATACGATAATTGCGATCGAAGCTCGCCCCGGGATAAACCGTGACCCCGTCGGGCAGAGGCGGCTCCCATTCGGGCCGGCCATGGAGCATGGTCGCCACGCCGGTCCCGATCAGCAGCCGCGTCTGCCAGGAGACCGGGTCGCCGTGAATGGCGGCAATATTGTCATCGCTTAAAAAAAGGACGATATCCCGGGCAAATTTTTTCCTGCCTGCATCATCCAGTCCGCGGAAATAGGCGGAATGGGAGAGCAAAAATTCATTCCAGGAAGGCGGGACCGGCAATTGGATCGCCCGCCGGCGCCGCAGCGGCCTCTTCAACGCCAACCACAGATAAATGGCCAGCAGTGGCGGTATGATGAACAGGACGATCACCTGGCCGGAAGCGGCAAAAACCAGCGCCCCAAGCAAAGGGATCAACAGCGCATACAAGATGATGAAAATGGCGTCCATCCTGCTGATGATTTGCATGAGCGGAGGATTAACGCATGCGGCCGCGGGCCAGAGAGAAAAAGACCCCGGCTCCGCACAGGGCAGAAAAAATGGCAAAGGAGACCTTGATGCTTTTTATGAAGAGCGGATAGCCGGCCGGAGTGATTTTGCCTTTCCCGATCAGCAGGGAAAAGATCAGGGTGGCGATGCCCATGCTCAACATCTGCCCGACGATGCGCATGGTTCCCAGGGTTGATGCGGCCACGCCGTAATATTTTTTCTCGACCGATCCCATGACGGCATGAGTGTTGGGGGAGGAGAAAAGGGCAAAGCCGAAACCGACCAGAACCAAGGCGGCCACGATAAAGCCCAGCCCGCTTTCCCTGCCGATCCAAGCGAACGCGAAAAGGCCCGCGGCACAGAGGCCCATGCCCAGTGAAGCCACAACCCTCGGCTCTACCCGGTCGGAAAACCGTCCCGCCACGGGGGAAAAGAGAGCCATTACCACCGGTTGGGCGATCAAGACCAGGCCGGCCGTGCGCGGGCTGAACCCCTTGATGTACTGCAAGTATAGGCTCATCAGGAAACTGATGGCGAAGGTGGCGCTGTAGTTGATCAGCGCCGCCAGGTTGGAAAAGGCAAAGACGGTGTTTCCGCGGATCAGCCGGGCCTGGAAGATCGGATGGGGGCTGCGCATTTCCCAGCGTATAAATAGGGGGAACGCCGTGACGGCAGCCAGGAGCATCGCCCCCCCGCGCCAGCCCGGCAGCCAGGTGAAGCCAAGCATGAAGGCGGTCAACATCAGGCTGTAGACGAGGGAACCTTTCCAGTCGAAGGATTCGCCTCGGCATTCGGCCCACTCCTGGGGCATCTTCAGCCAGAGGGCGGCCAAGACCACCAGTCCAAAGGGAAAATTGATGAGGAACACCGAGCGCCAACCCAGGGACTGGGTCAGCATGCCGCCGATAAAGGGGCCCAACGACAGCCCGGAATAGGTCGCCGCCACGTTGATGCCCAGCACCCAGCCGCGCCGCTGCGGCGGGAAAACCGAGGTCAGGATGGCGACGCTGGTGCCGAAGACCATGGCGCCCCCCGTCCCCTGCAGCACGCGGGCAAGGAGAAAGAGCCGGGCACTGGGGGCCAGCCCGGCCGCGAGCGAGGAAAGGCCGAAAAGCAGCGTGCCGATGGTGAACACCTTCTTGCGGCCGTGGATGTCGGCTAGGCGTCCGAAAGGCAGGAGGAAGGCGGCGGCGGCCAGGAGATAGGAGCTGGCCACCCAACCCAGCTGGACGGCGCTCATGGCGAAGTCCTTGGCGATGGCGGGGAGGGCGACGGCCACCGCCGACGCCATCATCGGCATCAGGAACGAGTCCAGGGTCGTCACCAGCAGCGCCGTCCGTTGCAACGATCTGTCTTCCATGCCGGCTCCTCATACGATCTGTCTGGCTTGCTGGATGTCCAGAGCGATAACGCGCAGGCAGTCGTGGAAAAAATCTGATTTTATCCCGCCGTAATTTTCCTGTCAATGGCTAGAATATTGACATTTTGCCCCCTTTGCATAGAATCAATGCACTGGAGTCCAACATGAAAAAAAATACGCTGTTTTGCGCCTGGGCACTGGTTATGCTTTTATCCGCCCCGGAAGCCGCTCCGGCCAGCAGCCGGCAGGATATTCAAGACCTGGCCGACAAGCTGGTCCAGCAGGCCACCTACCTGTCCCAGAGCAGCTTTGACAATTTCAAGGGATGGAAGGACGAAATATCCGATTCCGAACAGGCCGCCCTTTTTAAATCGGAAGCTTTTGCCGCCTCCTGCCGCTTGTTCCTCAGGTTGAGCGCAGAAAGCACCGGTTTCAGCGGCTCCGACAACCTGCGCACCAACCTGTACAACGCCTATGCGTTCCTGGTTCGTTCATTCAGGGAATTAGAGCAGGATTTCCAATCATCCGCATTGAACGATTGCCGGGAAACCCTGGATGATTTGGAACGAGCGTTTAAAAGCTGGCCCGCCCAAGACAACCTGGCCTACCTGCACCAAAAATTCGTCCAAGCCAATGACCGGACCGTTTATTTGATTGAACGCATCCGCGCCGGTGAATACGTGCGCCGGCCGATCGCCAGCCTGGAAAGCCTGTACCGTTTCAATTACCTGCTCAACCGCTCCAAGGATCCCTGGAAAAACGGGGTTCAAGTCGATCGCTCGACCCTCGAGAAAATGCCTTCCAGGGCACCCATCGCGGTGACTTTTAACGGCTGCCTGCTCATGGACATGAACGAGCGCCCCAACCGGCCGGTATTTTTAATCGAAAACGGCAAAAAGCGGCCCTTGAATTCACCCGTAACTTTGAACCGTTTCGGCGGCTGGAAAGCGGTTTTCGAAGTGCCGGCCAGCGTGATCGAGTCCTACCCTACGGGCGAGCCGGTCACCTGACCGCTACGATTTCGCCTTCTTCCGGGAAAGGACGATCTTGTCACGCAGCCTGACGCCTAGGCCGTCGGTAGCCACGTAAAAAGCCGGCACCACGATCAGGCTGAGCACGGTCGACAACGTCAGCCCGCCGATGATGGCGATGGCCATGGGCATGCGGATTTCCGAACCGGCGCCGATGCCCAGTGCCGGAGGGATCGCCGCCATCAGGGTGGAAACCGCGGTCATCACGATCGGGCGCAAACGAATGGGGCCGGCCCTTTCCATGGCTTCGCGCGAATTAAAACCCTGCGTGCGCAGCACATTGGCATAATCGACTAGGATGATTGAATTTTTTTTGACGATGCCCATCAGCAGAAGCAACCCGATCATGCTGAAGATGTTCAGGCTCTGGTTGCCGACCCACAAGGCGAAGGCGGCCCCGGCGATCGAGAGCGGCAGGATGGTAATGACCGTCACCGGGTGCAGGTAGGAGTTGAACTGCGAGGCCAGGATCATGTAGGCGATAAGGATGCCGAGGAAGAGGGCGAAGAGCAGGCTGCTGCTCGACTCGCGAAAGGCGACGCTGGCCCCGCCCAATACGGCGCGGTAACCGACCGGCAGGTTCTTGCCCAACG